>NZ_CAWMDN010000115.1:0-69239 GCF_963866575.1 Aeromonas sp. L_1B5_3 | reverse complement strand
GGGAGTAGCTGAAGCTGTCTGACTTGGCTGGATCGAAGGGGTGAAGAGCCGGATCGATCACGCTGGCATCCGCCTTCAGGTTGGCGACGAACTCCAGCTTGTCGGATGCCTTGGCTGGCAGGCTGCCGGCTTTGACCTGAATGTCACCGATCACGCCGGATTGCAGCTCACCGGCATCATTGGTGGTATAGCCCTGCAAACGGGTGCCGTTGGCGGTCGTCAGGTAGTTGTTCGGGTCACGCTGGAACATGCCGGCTCTGGTGTAGGAGGTCTGGCCGTTGCTGTCCTTGAGCACGAAGAAACCGCTGCCGGAAATGGCCAGATCCAGACCACGGCCGGTACGCATCACGTCGCCATTGCGGTCAAAGTTCTGGGATACGTTGTTCATCTCGACCCCGCCCGCCTGACCGCCGCCATAGATGGCTGCAAACTCGGCACGGCTGGACTTGAAGCCCGCGGTACTGGCGTTGGCCACGTTGTTGCTGATAACGCTCAATTCCTGGTTTACGGCGCGCAGGCCGCTCAATCCGATACTGAAAGACACAATTTCGCTCCTGTTTGATTACGCCGATTTGCCGAACTGAATGGCACTGAAGAGGGGGACGTCACCCACGCCAGCGACCTGCAACATGATCTCGCCGGTGCCGGGCAGGGTGACGCGATCCACCTTGCTGGCGACATAGTTTTTGGACGTGGTGGCAACTCCGTTGAGGGATGCCTTGACCTCGAAGCTGTACTCCCCGGCGGGCAGCTCCGGCAATTCATAATCCAGCCCGCCAGCCTTGCTTTCACCCCAACTCTTGGTCGCCACCAGGGTGCCATGCTCGTCATACACCTTGAGCTCGACCTGATCGGCGGCGCCCGCCAGCTCGACCTGACCGCGAATGGCTTTGTCATCGCTCTTGGTCAGGGTCTTGCTCGGTACCATCACCTCTTTATCGATAAGGTCGGTACTCTGCAGGACCTGCTGGGTATCCATCATGTTGATGGACTTCTGCTGCAGCAGTTTCAGGCTCTCGACCCCTTCCACCATGCTGAACTGGGCCAGCTGGGTGACATATTGGGCGCCATCCAGCGGGTTGGTGGGATCCTGGTTCTGGATCTGGGCCACCATCATCTGCAGAAATTCGTTGCGCAGTTGCATGCCGCTCTGGGCACTCTGGCCAGTGGCAGAGCCAGCCGCCACATTGTTGGGGGCGATATCCGGGGTGGCAGAGCGCGGGCTGGCACCACGGGCGGTATCAAGGGTGCTTACCTGAGGCAGACTCACGGCTTAGACCCCCTGACCAAGACGCAGCAAACCCTGCTGCATGCTGTTGATGCGATTGATCACCTCGACCGAGGTTTCGAAACCGCGGGAGGCACTCATCATGTCGGCCATCTCCTCCACCGCATTGACGTTGGAGTAGTAAACAAAACCGTCTTTATCGGCGATCGGGTTGGTCGGTTCGAGACGCTTCTCGACCTGACGATCAGACTGCACTATGCCGGCGATCTGAACCTGTGCAGACCCCAGCGCCTCTGCATCCTGCACGCGCTGATAGAGAGTGGAGAAAACCGGCTTGATGGCGCGAAACGCGGCATCTTCACTGCCGGCGGCACTGTCCACGTTCGCCAGATTGGAGGCGACGGTATCGAGTCGCACGGTTTGCGCCCGCATGGCACTGCCGGCGATGTCATAGATTCGGTTGAACGACATGATTAACGCCCCTCGATCGCTTTGGCGATCCCGGTGATTTTCATATTCAGGAAGGTCAGGCTGGTCTGGAAATCCGTGGCATTGTTGGCAAACTTGCTCTGCTCGACGCTGAGCTCAGCGGTATTGCCATCCATGGATGCCTGATAGGGGATGCGATAGAGCGGATGCTGCATATCGTCAGCCATGGTGCCCTGACTGATGGCAGCGCTCTCATCGCCTGCCGCAACTTGCTGTGCGACACGGCCAAGAATCGTCTTATAATCGACGTCCCGGGCCAGATAGCCGGGGGTATCCACATTGGCCAGATTCCCGGCCAGAATACGCGCCCGGTCAGCCCGGATATCAAGGGCATAAGGGTGTACGCCAAGAGCGCTGTCAAATGAGATACTCATGCTTCATCCTTTTATGAATCAGTCAGACCGGTGCACTCGTTATCAAGACTCATGCCAATCATGAAGATCCCTTATTTGCGCCGGATGCAGCGCAGCCCCTGGCTGATCACATTGATAAAAGGGGAAGTACCGTTTCCCGTATGGAAGCGATCAGGCCTCTTCTGGCTGCTGATGCTGGCAAGCCCGCTGCACGCTGAACCCGGCGAGCTGTCGCAACAGGTCGGTGCCCGCCTCAGGGAGGATGCAAGTCAGACCCTGCATGCCTACCTGCAACAACAGGGCTGGGCAATCCCGGAGGTGGACTATCAGGTGTGGATCTCTCCGGCGGTGGAACACCTTCCTCCCTGCCAACAAGAGATCCGATTGCAGGCAGGGGGCCAATACCGCCAGCCGTGGGGTCGTCGCCCCTACCTGGTCGAGTGTGCCAACCCCTCCTGGCAACTGAGAGCCCGGGTCGAGGTCACGCTCATGCTGCCAGTCTGGATGACGGCCCGGGAGATCCGGAAAGGCCAGACCATTCAGGCAGCGGACCTCGTCGAGGAGTCGCTGGATGTCAGCAGACTGCAGCGAGGCTTCATTCCCGTCTCCGAGTCGCTGACAGGCAGCAAGGCCAATCGCAATCTCAGGATGGGGCAGTTGATTGGCGAACTGGACCTGCAGAAGGCCTGGGCGGTGAAGGAGGGTGAAGGGGTGTTGATCCGGGCCGGTCAGGGCGGATTCTCGGCCACAACCCGCGGCACGGCATTGGCAAGCGGCGCCATCGGCGATGGCATCAAGGTACGCAACAGCAGCTCAGGCAAAGAGATCCAGGCCTGGGTCATCGCAAAAGGGGAAGTCGAAACCCGTTTTTGAACCCGTATAAGGGTTTTTATTCAAGTTAGGCCGACCTTGGGTCGCTTTGCAGAGATAGACCACCAGGAATTGACGTTATGAAAATCACACGCACCGACCCGCTCTACGTTCAGACCCAGTTGCAACGCAAGCAGGATGGCGCGCCAGCCCAAGTCGAGGCGCGCGCTACCAAGGCTGACGCCCAGATCAGCAGCACGGCACAGGTTGTCAATCAGGCGAGAGCCCAGCTTGCTACCACATCCGACGTGGATATGGAAAAAGTGAACCGGATCCGTCAGGCCATCAGCGAAGGAAAACTGGAGCTCGATATGGATGCACTGGGTCAGGCCATTCTGGACATGCATCGCCGATGAGCATGGAGCCGAAACAGCGGATCAAGGAGTTGATCCTGGGCATCCAGCAAGATTGCAGCCGCTACGCCGAGCTGCAGAGCCTGTTGCTGCGCCAGCACGGCTTGCTGGCAGCGCACGATGTCGATGGGCTGGCAACCCACAACCAGCAGCAGACAAGGTTGATGGCCGATGTGCAAAAACAGGCGCAGCAACGTTGCCACCATCTGCTCGCACTGGGACTGAAACCGGATGAAAAGGGGATGGCGACCCTGATTGCCAAACTGCCTGCCACCATGCAGCCAAAAGTCGCTAGCCAGTGGCAACAACTCGAACTGCTGTTGCAGCAGTGTCTGCGCCAGAACGATCTCAACGGCCGGCTGCTGGCTGGGCAGATAGAGACCATCAACGCGCTGCTGGGCCAGGAGCATGCTTACGGCCAGCTGGAGCGTTTTCCCGACTAGTTCCCCTCTTTGAGCTGACGGTGGCGCAAGCCGGAAAGCTCGTCGAGCTGGCGCTGATCCCGCAGCTCCCGCTGCTGGCTGATGGCTCGCTCACGCTTGTCCAGCAGGTGCTCCAGCCCCTTGACCCGACCAAACTGCCTGACCACCTCCCCTTCATGGCGATCCAGTTCCAGCTTGGCCAGTGCCGATTGCTGCACCTGATGGGCCAGCAGATGACGCAACTGGCGATCCATCTGTTGCTTGTTCTGCCACAGCAAGGGATGGAAAGTGGCCGAGCCGGGGCTCAGCGAGCCGATCACCTCCTGCAACCGCAAGGCTCTCTGCTCTTCCCTTATCGCCTCTTCCCGCAAGCGCTGACGCTCCTTGCCGAGCACCTCCAGCGCCTCCTGCTGCAAGCCGAGATAGGATTTCAACATGGCGACCTCTGATTACCTGCCCAGAACCTGCTTGAGCCCAGCCACGACCTGAGCCAGTGGGGTCTCTTCATGGATCCCCTGCTGCAGGAAGGCGGCAATGGCCGGGTAACGTTGTACCGCTTCGTCCATCTGGGGATCGGCCCCCGGTTGATAGCCACCGAGCGGCAGCAATTCGCGCACCTGCTGATAGCGCCCCCACAATTGGCGCAAGGTGACCGCCAGCTGCTGCCAATCAGTCGGCACCACTTGCGGCATCACCCGGCTCACCGAAGCGCCGATGTCGATGGCCGGGTAGTGTCCCTCTTCCGCCAGACGTCGGGTCAGCACTATGTGACCATCCAGAATGGCTCGGGCCGAGTCGACTACCGGGTCCTGCTGATCATCCCCTTCCGCCAAAACAGTGTAAAAGGCACTCAGGCTGCCATCAGGGTGGGTACCGTTGCCGGCCCGTTCCACCAGCTGGGTCAGCATGCTGAACACCGATGGCGGGTAGCCGCGCGTCGCCGGCGGCTCACCGATAGCCAGTGCGATTTCGCGCTGGGCCTGGGCGTAGCGGGTGAGGGAGTCCATCAATAGCAGCACATCATGGCCCCGCTCACGAAAATATTCAGCAAGACGATGGCAGAGCTGGGCGGCACGCAACCGCATCAGAGGGGATTGATCCGCCGGAGCGGCCACCACCACCGAGCGGGCCAGACCTTCCGCACCGAGACTGTGCTCGATGAACTCGCGGACTTCACGACCTCGTTCACCAATCAGCCCCACGATGACGATCTGTGCCGTGGTGTTGCGGGTCATCATGCCGAGCAGCATGCTCTTGCCCACGCCGGAGCCGGCAAACAGGCCCAGTCGCTGCCCCTTGCCAACCGTCAGCAAGCCATTGATGGCACGGATACCCACATCAAGAGGTTCACGGATCGGCGTGCGCAGCAGCGGATTGGGCGGAGAAGAGAAGAGTGCAACACGCTCCCCCTCGTCACGAAGAGGACGGCCATCCAGCGGCTGCAACAGACCATCGACAACCCGGCCCAGAAGATGTTCGCCGACCCTGATTGTCTCTTCGCCATCGATTGGCAGCACCCGGGCTCCGGCGTAAAGCCCTCCCATGGGCTGCAGCGGCATCAGATAGGAGATCTCCCGGTTGAAACCCACCACCTCTGCCAACAGAGACTCGCCGGATGCCGTATCGACCCGGCAGCGCTGCCCCATCACCAGCTGGCAGCCGATTACCTCAAGGGTCAGCCCCGTTACGCGAACCAGTCGGCCATAGCGGCGAAAACCGGGCACCTCGTCAAAGCAGTCGAGCGCCGAGGTGAGCGCCTGTTGCAGAGCTTCATGCATGCTGCGGCAGTTCCAGCGTGCTGTTCAGCTGCTCGATGCAGGAGGCAAGGCGCTCGCCGGTATTGACCTCGATCACCGCAGCCCGTGTTTCGATGCGGGCATCGCCAATGGCCAGATTGGGGTCTACCTGCAACGGCCACCCTTCGCAGCGGGTGACTCCCTGTTCGGCCAGACGCTGGCGATCCCCCTCATTGAGATAGATGACCAGCTCTTCCGAAGCGGCAGGCAGAGTCGCCAGCGCCTGCTCTACCTGATTGAGTACCTGCTGGGGATTGAGAGTAAATTCGGCCTGGATAACCCGCTTGGCCACCTGGGCCACCAGCTGGGCAATCAGCGCTTTCTGCTCATGCATCTTTACCCGGGTCAGGGATTCCCACTGCTCCTGCAGCTTGGCAAAGGGCACCATGGCCTGATCGAAAGAGGCGCGCCCCTCCGCCAAACCCTGAGCGAATCCGCGGGTTTGTCCCTGCTGCAGCCCCTTGGCCTCCCCTTCCACCAGACCGCTGGTCAGTCCCTGCTGATATCCGGATTGATACCCTTCGTCGTGACCTTGCTCCAGCCCCTGCTGATAACCAAACTCGAACTGCTCCTGCTGACTCTGAGCCTCTTCCCCGCTCTGCCCCAAGGCCGGAAAGCGGTAGAGCCGGGTCGGGCCGGGCATCAACTTGCGCACATAGTGACTCATCAATGCCCCCTGTTAGCTGACCGTCGGTTCTTCGAACAGCTGGAACTCGATCTCGCCCTGCTCCACCAACTCGCGGACCAGTTGCATGATCTCCTCTCGGGCCTGCTCGACCTTGCGCAGGGAGACGCTGCCCTGATGCTGGATCTGATCTTCCAGTGCCTGAGCCATCCGCTTCGGCATGGCGCCGAGCACCACCTTGCGGAAGCTGGTCTCGGTATTCTTGAGGGCCAGTGCCAGCAGCTCGCTCGGGATCTCCTGCACCAGACGCTGCAGGGTTTCGTCGCTCTGGCGACGCAACGTCATGAAGTCGAACATGTTCTTTTCGATTTCCAGCGCCATGTCACCATCGTGTTCACGCAGCAGCGAGAGCATCTGCTCCTTGTCGCCCTGATAGCGGTTGAGGATATCGGCAACCTGCCGCACACCATTCACCTTGGCTCCGGACTGGTCAGCAACATAGGCAAGACAACGATCCAGCGTCAGCCTGAGTTCACCCAGAACATGCTCGCTGACGCTGCTGAGACTGGCGACCCGCACCAGCAGATCGTCGTGTACCGAGCCGGGCAGCTCATCCAGTACCGCGGAAGCGGTCTGGGGTGGCAGGAACGCCAGCAGCACCGCCTGCATCTGCGGGTGCTCATTGCGGAAGAAGCGGGCCAGCACATCGGCAGGTACCCACTGCAACCGCTGGATATCCTGACTCATCACATCACCGTAGAGGCTGTCGAGCAGGCTGCGGGAGAGACGCTGACCAAGGGCCAGGTCGAGAGTCTGTTCCAGATATTCGCGAGAGGCGCTGCCAATCCCGCTCTGTTCACGATACTGGTTGAAGAACTGCTGCAAGGTCCATCGGGCTTCCATCGAACTGACGCCGGAGAGACCGGCCATTTTGGAGATAAGGCGCTGCACTTCATCGCGGGAGAGCTTTTGCATCACCTTGGCAGCAGCCTCAGTCCCCATGCTCAACAGCAGGATGGCCGCTTTCTCAAGGTTGTCGATATCGATATCGACGGCTTTCTGGTTCAGGTTAACGTTGTTCATTGCCACTTACCCATGCTCTCACCACTTCCGCTACCCGAGCGGTATCTTTGTCAACCAGCAACTGCAGATGCTTGAGTTGTACTTCCAGCTCGGAACCCGGCTCCGGCAATGCCTCCAGATCCAGAGAAGAGAAGTGCGGCTCCCGCTCGTTGTCGGAACGGATCAGACCATTGCTCATCGGCGGCGCCGTCAAGGCAACATCATCATCCCGCCGCATGGAGAGACCCACTGTCGGCTCCAGCTCATCATCCAGCTCGTCGGAGAGCGCCTCTTCATCCGGCGCCTGCTGGGTGCGAACCAGATGCTTCACCAACGGGCGGATACCGAAGAAGACCAGCGTCAGGCCAAGCAGGCCACCCACCAGATAACGGAGCGAATCCTGCCAATAAGGGGTCTCCCACCAGCTCGATTCGGGCGGAGCAATCGGCGCAGCGCCGGTGAAGTCGAACACTTGCAGGCTGATCTGGTCTCCACGAGCCTCATCAAAGCCCACCGAGCGCTCGACCATCTGCCGGATCTGCGTCAGCTGCTCATCATTCCAGCCACCTTTCGGGGCGCTCTGATGATTGAGCAGTACGGAGACGTTCATCTTCTCGAGCCGTCCCTGCTGATAGCGGGTGTGTACTATGGTGCGGCTGTTTTCGTACTGCTTGCTGACCTCCTGCCGTTCGGTGCGGGAGTCATTTTTCTGATTTTCCGTGGTGGTGGCCGCCGCAGTTTGATTCTGGGTCGCCGGATCACTCTTGGGCGCCGTTTCAGGAGGTCGATTGGACAGAGCGCCGGGGATACCCAGTGCCAGCGCATCGATGGTTTTGTCCGATTTGCTCGACTCCTTGGTCACCACCCCTTGTGGATCCAGCTGCTGCTGGGTCTCCTCCACCGCATTGAAGTTGACGTCTGCGGCAATCTGCACCCGGAAGTTGCCGGTGCCCAGCATGGGATAGAGCATGTCGCTGGCACGCTGGCGAATGTACTGCTCCAGCTTGCGCACATACTCCATCTGCTGCACGCTCTGCTTGCCAAAACCGGCCTTGTCGCCGAGTTCGGCACTCAGCAGCTGGCCAGCCTGATCGACAATGGTGACCGCCCCGGGTTTCATGCCGGAGATACTGCCTGCCACCAGGTTGGCAATGGCCTCGACCTGGCCGGGCTCCATGGTCTGACCGGGTTGCAGATCGAGCAT
This sequence comes from Aeromonas sp. L_1B5_3, assembly GCF_963866575.1. NCBI lineage: Bacteria > Pseudomonadati > Pseudomonadota > Gammaproteobacteria > Aeromonadales > Aeromonadaceae > Aeromonas > Aeromonas sp. L_1B5_3. Next base: position 60,837 of record NZ_CAWMDN010000115.1, on the reverse strand, counting down.
GACGGATGCACTTGGCTTCTCCTCATCACGACCGACAAAGAGAGTGCGTTTGGGAATGGCGAGATGGACGCGGGCACTGCGCACCGCATCCAGCGAAATGATGGTGCGCGCCAGTTCGCCTTCCAGTGCATGGCGATAGCGGGCACCTTCCATAAACTCGCTGGTGCCGAGGCCGGTGACATTGTCCAGCCCCTCCAGACCCGCCGGCATGGCCGCTCTCACCCCTCTGGCCGCCAAAGCCATACGAACATGGGCCAGCTGATTCTCCGGCACCAGGATCTGGCCAGAGCTCTTCTCCAGCCGGAACGGCACCTGCTCCTTCTCCAGCATCTCCATGATGTTGGCGGTATCGTAGAGCTCCTGCTTGCCGTAGAGGGGGACGTAGTTTTTGCTGGACGTCCACAGAATGACGACGATTGTGCCGGCAACGATGGCAGCCAGCAGAGCAATGGTCAGGATCGATTTATTGTCACGGGAGAGGCTGCGCCAGTTGCGAAGGCCCTCCTGCACGCGTGTTCTGAAGGAATCCGAAGCCCCTTGCGGGGACGTTACCAGTTCAGTCATCACTTACCTCAGAGCGGCATGCGCATAATGTCGTCAAAACCGGTCATCAGCTTGTTGCGCACCTGCATCAGGGCTGAAAAGCTGAGACCCGCTTTCTGACTGGCCACCATGGCCCCGACCAGATCATCGCTCTGGCCGGCATCAACAGCCGTCATCATGGCTGAAGCCATGTTCTGCTGTTCGTTGACTCTGCCGACAACGTCGCGCATGGCGTCGCTGAATGACACATTCGAGAGATCATTGGATTCGATGGAAGGAGCCTGAGTGGCAACTCGTTGCATCTCCTGCATCTGCTGCAGGAGCGTTGCCTGTGATGACATCATTTCAATCTTCACGCCGTTATCCCTTAGTTTTGAAGCTGCTGCTCGATATCAATGCCCTGCTCACGCATCGCCGCCAGCTTGTATCTCAGAGCCCGGGTGGTCATCCCGAGCGCTTCTGCCGTGCGGGTACGATGGCCACGGAAGCGGCGCAAGGTCTCTAGTACAAATTGAAATTCTGCGTGCCGACGTGTCTCGCTCAACCCTTCCGGGGCGGAAAGGACTTCCGCCAATCCATGTTCGGGTTCCGCGACATAGCTGGGCAGCATCAAATCGACCGCTTGAATATGCAATCCGCGAGCCATGATTAATGAACGTTGAATGACGTTATCGAGCTCCCTGACGTTGCCCGGCCACTGATAAGCCAGCAGTTGCTTGCGGGCACTCTCGCTCAGGCGATACCCCTGCTGGGGCGCATAGCGTTCGATGAAATATTCAGCCAACGGCAATATGTCGTCGGGACGCTCGCGCAGTGCTGGCCAGTTCATCGGCAACACATCGAGGCGATAGAAGAGGTCTTCCCTGAACTGGCCGGCTGCCACCAGGGTGCGCAGATCCTTGTTGCTGGCGGCGATGATCCGCACATCCAGCGCGATGGTCTGATGACTACCGAGGCGCTCCACCTCACGCTCCTGCAAAACCCGCAACAACTTTGCCTGCAGTGACAGGGGCAACTCGGAGATTTCATCGAGCATCAGGGTTCCGCCCTGCGCCTGCTCGAACTTGCCGGGCTGCGAACCCGTCGCACCGGTGAAGGCCCCCTTGTTGTGGCCAAACAGAATGGATTCGAGCATGGACTCGGGAATGGCGGCGCAGTTGATGGCGACAAACGGCTTGTGAGCACGGCTGGACATCTCGTGGATGTAACGCGCCAGACGCTCCTTGCCCGTTCCCGACTCACCCCCGATAAGAATGGTGGCTGCCGTTTTGGCTGCCCGGCGAGCTAGCTGCAACACTTGCAGGCTCATGGTCGAGACGGCGATCAGGTCTGGAATGGCCTGCCGCAGACGCAGTGCCCCCTTCACCACATCCAGTATCTGCTGCCCCCCGAAGGGCTTGATGATGTAGTCAATGGCACCGGCTCGCATCGCTTCTGCCGCAAGATAGGCCTGACGCTCATTAACCAGGATCACGCAATCAATGCCGCTAAAATCATGCACCAATTGAGGACCTACTTCGGTCATGAGATCCATGTCGAGCAGGATTAAATCAACGGAACGACTGCCGAGAATTAATTTCGACTTGCGAATAGAGTCACAGCGGGAAACAGCATATCCCTGTGCTGCCAATATTCCTTCAATATCGTTCCCATCGGCCATAGATGAGCTGATTAACAATAAATGGGGATCTCTCCCAAGACTGGCCGGTCTTGAGCTTTTTTTGATAGATACATCCGAAAGCATATGAACCCGAACCCGTGATTGTGGATAAAACAATCAACAGAACTGAAATGCCGAAATAAAAGACGCACAGGTACGCTGGCGCTTCTAACGAGCACCTAGATCAAACCAGTGTTATATCAAGGCGGTAACAATGGCCTTGGCAACCCCGCTATCATGAGCATTCCTGCTTTTAGACCGGAGGCTTTGCGTCCTGACTTTTCAGTTCAGTTTGCCTTTTTCATGCGACTGCCCGTATTTGGACAAGACAGCACCAAATTAGTGGTGACTGCTGAGTGACACATGTGAATTGTTATATTTGTTATTTATCTTTGACGACCGAATGCGTCAAAAACAGTCACATCATAACGGCTTACAATTACAATTCAAGTAGATAGGCGGAATATATTCTTCCCATTTGCCTATTAACATGGCAGCCCTGTTTCAGCCTAGCGTGCCAATAACCTCCACTCTCAACTCTTCCGGTATTTCATTATATGAGAGCACTTTGAGCCCTTTTGCAAAAGATCGGGCATAACGCGCGATCAAGGGTCTAAGTTGCGGCATCACGACCAGTACCGGGGCATATCCTTGCTGCTGCAGCTGCTCTTTAACCAGCGGCATATTTTGCTGCAACTGTGCCAGCAGTTGCGGATCAACCGGAAAACTGTCCAGCTGGATTTTCCCCTGCTGCTGCGACTGGTTCATGGCCGCCAGCAAGGTCTGCTCAAGACGGTCATCGAGCGTGAAGGTGGCAAGCACATCACGGCTGCCAATCGCCTGTCTCACAATCTGGCGCTTCAAGGCACAACGAACATCGGAAGCAAGCAGCACGGGATCCTTGGTCAGCTCGCTGGCATCAAGCAGGGTCGTCGCCACCGTGCGTATATCGGTCAGGCTGACCTGTTCCTTTAGCAATTGCCGAAAAACTCGCAACTGCTGCATCTGGGTCAGGGCGAGATTGAGCTCCTCCGCCAGACGGGGCGACTGGGCTGCAAGATGTTGCCCCAGCTTGCCCACCTCGTCATGACCGAAGAGGGCATCAAGCTGCTCACGCAGCAGCTTGCTGGCGTGGGTCGCGATCACCGTTGCCGAATCCACCACCGAATAACCCAGATTGAGGGCTTTGGCTTTGTTTTCCGGTGAAATCCAGACTGCGCTCATACCATATGCAGGATCCTGGGTCAGCTCCCCATCCAGCGAACCATAGGTCTCGCCGCTGCTGATGGCCATCAGACGCTGGCAATCAACATTGCCGGACGCCAGTGCCACACCGGAGAGCTTGATCCGGTACTGATCGGGTTGCAGCTGCAAATTGTCGCGAACCCGGATCTCGGGCAGCAGAAAACCGTACTGCTCCGATAGGGTTTTGCGAATACCGCGCACCCGGGCCAGCAGCTCGGCGCCTTTGTCAGCTTCCGCCAGCGGCACCAACCGATAGCCCAGTTCGATGGCGACGGTATCGACCGGCGGCAAATCCTGCCACTCCAGCCCTTGTGGTTCCGGCTGGGCAATCTGGCGAGCCAGCTCCTGCGCGGCATCCAGATCCGGGGTATTGACCGCCCGCTTGCTCACGCTCCAGCCAGTCCAGGCCAGCACGGCGGCAAAGCTGAGGAAGGCCAGCATCGGCATGCCCGGCACCAGCCCCAGAACCAGCATGATGGCAGCGGCAGTGTAGATGACGCGGGGGGAAGCCAGGATCTGGTCACCCACCTGATCCGCCATCTCACCTTCATCGCTGACCCGGGTCACAATGATGGCGGCAGCAGTAGACATCAGCAGCGAAGGGATCTGGGCCACCAGACCGTCACCGATGGTCAGCAGGGCATAGCGCTGGAAGGCTTCGGCAACCGGCAGGGCATGCTGGAAAATACCGATGGCAAGGCCGCCGACTAGGTTGATGATGAGCACCAGCATGCCGGCAATCGCATCACCGCGCACAAACTTGGAGGCACCATCCATCGCCCCGTAGAAGTCGGCTTCACGGGCGATCTCGTCCCGTCTCGCCCGCGCCTGATGCTGATCCATGGTGCCGGCATTGAGGTCGGCATCGATGGCCATCTGCTTGCCCGGCATCGCATCCAGGGTAAAGCGGGCAGACACCTCGGAGATCCGCTCCCCACCCTTGGTGATCACCACAAAGTTGATGATCATCAGGATCACGAAGACCACCAGACCCACGACATAGTTGCCGCCGATCACCACCTCGCCAAATGCCTGAATCACCTTGCCCGCCGCTTCATGGCCCTCATGGCCATGCAGCAGCACCACGCGGGTCGAGGCCACGTTGAGCGACAGCCGCATCAGGGTTGCCACCAGCAACACCGTGGGGAAGACGGAGAAGTCGAGAGGGCGACGCGCCGATACTGAGACCAGCAGCACCAGTACCGCCAACACAATGTTGAAGGTAAAGAGGGCATCCAGCAGCCAGCCCGGCAGCGGCAATATCATCATGGCCAGAATGGCCAGCAGCATCATCGGGATCGCGGTATAGGATTGGGTCAATACACGCCAGTTCACAACTTACCTCTCAGGTTGACGTAATTCGGGCGGCACATGCAAAGGAGCAAGCGGGTTTGGCTTTCGCCCCTTGCCGGCCTGATACGCCCTCAACTGCAATACATGATTCAAGACATAAGCCACCGCGGTATAGAGACCCGCCGGCACTTCCTGATCTATCCGGGTGGAGTAGTAGATGGCACGGGTCAGCTCCGGCAGACTCATCACCATCTTGTCGTGCTGTTTGGCCACCTGACGGATCCGCTCAGCCATGCCATCCACCCCCTTGGCAATCACGAACGGGGCATTGGCACGTTGGGGATCATATTTGATGGCCACCGCGTAGTGAGTCGGGTTGACGATGATCACATCCGCCTGCGGTACGCGCTGCTCGATACGGGCACGAGCCAGCATGGCCTGCACCTGACGGATCCGCGCCTTGATTTCCGGACGACCTTCGCTGTTCTTGTGCTCATCCTTGACCTCCTGCTTGGTCATCCGCAACTGCTTGTTCAGCGACCAGCGCTGATAGGGCACATCCAGCACGGCGATCAACATCTGCACGCCACCAAGCAAGATGAATGCCTGAGAGAGGATCCGCAGCGCCTGCTCCATGGCGGCCTGGGGTGGCATCCGGTTCATCATCAGCAACGTAGGCCACTGATGCTGGAGCAGCAGCGCCAGCGTGGAGCCAATCAGCAGAATTTTCAGTACCGACTTCAGCAGCTCCATCAGGCTGTGGCTAGAGAACATCCGCTTGAGCCCCTTGAGTGGGTTCAGCTTCTCGGCACTGGGGAAGAGCTTCTTCCAGGTCAGAACCATGCCCCCCGGCAACGAGCTGAGCAGGACCAGCATCAGAGCCAGAAAAGCAAACAGCGGCAGCAGCACCCACAACATGTTGATCAAGGCTTCCGCCGTCCAGTGCACCATCATTTGCGGATCCCTGGCTCCTTGCCAGTCGAACCGTTGTGGCCGTTTCATCAACTCGGCGAAGAAGCGGCCAAAGCTGGGCACCATCCACTGCATGGCAAAGCCGCCGAGCAGCAATAGGCCCGCCGAACTGAGCTCCTTGGAGCGCGCAATCTGACCCTCTTCCCGTGCCTTGCGCAGTTTTTGGGAAGAGGCCTCTTCGGTTTTATCCTGGGCGCTGTTCTGGCTCATGAGGGGGTCAGGGCTCGCAGTTGTTCCAGCACGTGAGTCACCAGCTCAAGGTAACGGGAAGGGACTCCGCTGATTGAGATAGCCATGGTGAGCAGCCCGAGCAGCAGCGTCATGGGGAAACCGAGCGAGAAGATGTTCAGCGAAGGGGCCGTCCGATTCATGACGCCAAAGGTCAGGTTGACCATCAACATGGCAACCACGGCAGGCAGGGTGAGGATCAATGCAGCGCCGATGCACCAACCGAACAGACCGACCACCCCTTTCATGTCGAGCAGGTCGAGGGAAGATCCGGGTGGCCAGCTGCGCAGGCTCTGCACCAGCACATCCAGCGTCACCAGATGGCCATTCAGACCAAGAAACAACAGTGAACAGAAGACCAGCATCAACTGGCTGACGATGGGTGCGGTGTCACCATTGCTGGGGTCATTCATCACCGCCATCGCCAACCCCATCTGCATGGAGAGGATCTGGCCAGCCATGGTCATGATCATGAACAGCATCTGGACACAGAGCCCGAACAGCAACCCGAACAGCAGCTGCTCAACAGCCAATACCAGAGCACCGATGCTGAAGGGGTCAACGACAGGCATCCCCTTGAGCATGGGGGCAATCAGCAGGCTGACGATCAGCGCCAGCAGCAGACGAACTTGCGGCGGCACCCGACCGTCACCGAATACCGGCATGACCCAGAAGGCGGAACCAATCCGCAAAAATGGCCACCACCACTGCCCCAGCCAGGCCGTCAGATCGGCAGCACTGAGGGACAAGAGGGAGTTCATCCGATGAGTCCGGGTATCTTCAAAAACAGGTCGTGGAACAGGGTTGTGATCTGCGATAGCAGCCAGTTTCCGGTGAAGATGAGTGTCATCAGGGTCACCAGAAAACGGGGTAAAAAGCTGAGGGTCTGCTCCTGGATCTGGGTCGCAGCCTGAAACACACTGACGACCAAGCCCACAATCAGCCCCGGCACGATCAGCACGGAGACCATCACCACGACGAGATTGACGGCGCCGCCAACCAGCGCCACGCTCTGCTCCGGCGTCATGTCAGCCTCCCCCGCCAAAGCTGGCTGCAAGGGTACCGACCGTCATCGACCAGCCATCGACCAGTACAAAAACCATCAGCTTGAATGGCAAGGAGATGATCAGCGGCGAGAGCATCATCATCCCCATCGCCATCAGCACGCTGGCCACCACCAGATCGATCACCAGAAACGGTATAAACAGCATAAAGCCGATCTGAAATGCGGTATTCAACTCACTCAATACAAACGCGGGCAACAGCACCCCGAAAGGCACATCCTGCTTGGCCACCGTTGTTGGTTCACCGGAGATGCGCAGCATCTGTTCCAGATCCGGCTCGCGGGTCTGCGCCAGCATAAAGGTGCGCAGCGGTTTCTCTGCGCGAGCAACCCCTTCCGACAGGGTGATCTCATCCCTGTCAAACGGGACAAAGGCATTCTGGTATATGTCGGTCCAGACCGGACGCATGATAACCAGAGTCAGGATGAGGCTGATCCCGATCAGCACCCGGTTGGGAGGACTCTGCTGCAAACCGAGCGCCTGCCGCAAGATGGCCAGCACTATGATGATCCGGGTAAAACTGGTCATCATCAGCAACAGGGTCGGCAACAACCCCAGCACTGTCATAAAGAAGAGGATCTGCAACTTGATGTTGTAATCCTCGCCACCTGCTGCCCCCGGAGCTACCGAGAACAGGGTCATGTCAGCCCCCCAGCCAGGCAGGGAGAAGAGCAGCAGGGTCAGCAGCAGGTAACGCATCAGTCGTCCATGCCACCCAGCAGTTTGGCATCGATTACATCAACCAGACGCAAGCCATACTTGCCGTTGACGACGACCACTTCCCCCTTGGCAAGCAGGCGACCATTGACCCGGACATCCAGCGGCTCACCCGCCAGTTTATCCAGCTCAATCACGGCGCCCTCTTCCACCCGCATCAGGTCACCCAGAGGCACTTCGGTACTGGCCACCTCGAGGGTCACCTTGACCGGGATCTGGCGGAAGAAAGAGAGATCCCGCTGCTTGCTGCTACTGGTCGGCGCCATGTAGTCGGCGGCACTGGGCATGCTGATATCGTCACCAAACAGTTGATCCAGTCCATCCAGATCCAGCGGGTCATTCATATTGTGCTCGCTCATGATTCGATTTACTCCTCTACCACAGTCGCAACCTGGTAGACCAGACTGCCTTTATGTTCTGCTATGCGCCCGTTGAAGCAGGGGCGGTTTCCAATCAGGGCGGGCACCATCTCCGGCAGATCCAGCGACAGCACATCTCCCACCTTGAGGCACTCCAGATAGGCCAACGTCATCGACAGCTGCCCCATGACCACCCGCAGCCGGACCGGAACATGGCTCAATACCTGTTCCAGCTCTCCCTCGGGCAAGGCAATCCCTTCCTGAGAGTCGGATTCTTCGGACGGAAGCAGCCACATCTGCCACTGGTGGGTGCAATTGCCAGCTTGCAGGGCGGCACGGGTAGTCCACAGCTGACGGGTCGGCATGGCATCCTGCGGGATGATATTGATCTGCCACTCAAGATCTCCCAGCCCGAGGCAGGAGCACCAGATATCGACCTGATAGTGACAGAGTCGTTGCAGCAGGCGCTGTTCCGTATCAGTCACCCCTTTACCGGCAGGAAGTGCCTCCTCTTTCTGATGGAGCGTGCCACCAAAAAAGAGGACGGCCAGACGGTAGATCACCAGAGGAGAGATGGAAAAATAGACTGCGCGCTGGGGATCAACCCGGGATGTGGCCTCGACCCAGAGTTGTGGCTCGGCAACATCGGCGACGCTGGAGGCGGCGAACTCGCCATAGGCCAGCTCGCAATCAGCACTGTTGAAAAGTTGGGCCATGCAGCCGGCGACCTGCAGAGAAAAGGTGCTCAACTGGGCGTTAACCTGCTTGAGACGAGTGCGGTTTACCCGATCGATACCCAGCAGATCATAACGAGGAAGGGCTTTGCCTTGCTCGGCTCCGAGCAGGCGGGAAGGTGTGTGCACTGCACCGCTTGATGACATTAAAAATCCACCCTGACCATTTCATCTTCCCTTGCCGTCAGCCCCTTCGGTGGGGGATGCAGCATGATAGATACAACTCATCCAACCGGGTCATAGCGACCAAAAAGAGGCCGAACTTTATTACAAATTCAAAAATGCTGCCACACGCCACATCATGTTGTGAGATGTAAAAAATCCCGGTGCCGCTAAGCACCGGGATTTATCGTGACGGGTCACGCAGAATTGGGTCGGAGTCGGCCTGTAAGCCGGGTTCTGTACCGGGTTGCCCCGGGTAGCAATCATTCCTCTAGGCCAGCAATCGCTCGCTGGCTCAAGCAACCTACCCGCCCCCAACGCGGGCCGCGCCAATAGGGGCCTATTTGGTCTTGCTTCGGGTGGAGTTTACCGTGCCACGAACTGTTGCCAGTCGCGCGGTGCGCTCTTACCGCACCCTTTCACCCTTACCTGATCCCTTGCGGGCCATCGGCGGTCTGCTCTCTGTTGCACTGGTCGTAGGCTCGCGCCCCCCAGGCGTTACCTGGCACCCTGCCCTGTGAAGCCCGGACTTTCCTCCCCTCCGCCCGTCTGTCCCGAGGGACACAACGACGAAGCAGCGATTGCCCAGCCAACTCCGAGGCGCGGATTATAGCCTCGTGATGTGGGCGGGGTAAACCGGCAATTCCCGTTTACGGCAATTAATAGTGCTCGAGACCGTACTTGTAGAGGGCATTCTTCTTCACGCCGTGGATCTCGGCGGTCAGTGCCGCCGCTTTTTTGAGCGGCAGCTCAGCAACCAGCAGACCCAGAGTACGGATCGCCTCGGCCGGCAGCTCCTCTTCCTCTTTACTGGCTCCGGCAACCACCAGCACGATCTCGCCACGGCAGCGGTTTTCATCTTCGCCAAGCCAGGTCAGCATCTCGGAGGCGGGCAAGCCGTGGATGGATTCGAACGTTTTGGTCAGTTCACGGCACACAACCACCTGGCGCTCGCCCAGGATGCGAGCAATCGCTTCCACCGTATCCTGTACCCGGCGCGGGGATTCGTAGAACACCAGCGAACGGGTATCTTCGATGACAGCTTGCAGGCGATCGTCACGCCCTTTGCTCTTGGCCGGCAGGAAACCTTCGAAAGCAAACCGGTCGGTGGGCAGGCCAGCAGCGCTGAGCGCCGTGATGGCGGCGCAGGGGCCGGGCAGTGGCACCACCTTGACCCCGGCTTCGCGACAGCGGGTGACCAGATGATAACCGGGGTCGCTGATGAGCGGGGTACCCGCATCGGAGACCAGAGCGACACTCTTGCCCTCTTTGATCCGGCCGATCAGCACATCGGCTTTCTGCTGCTCGTTGTGATCGTGCAGCGCAAAGGTCGGCACCGAGATTTGGTAGTGGCTGAGCAGAATGCCGGTGTGGCGGGTATCTTCGGCAGCGACCAGATCGACGCTGCGCAGAATATCCAGAGCACGCTGGGTGATGTCAGCCAGATTGCCGATCGGAGTGGGCACTATATACAGGGTTGGGATGTCACTCATGGGATCTCCGAGTGCCCCGACAATTGTGTCGCCATATTGCCCCGTTTACACTATGGGGAATTTCAACACTGGTCGGGGAATGAACTTGAACCGGGTTACAAAGCAGCTAAGTGTATCACGACTCTTCGGCATCCTACTCGCGGCAATCCTGCTGGCCGCCTGTGCGTCGGAGCCCAATCAACCTTCGGGGCAGTCTGGCATGCCGTCAGCCTTCTCGGATTTGACCAAGAATGCCCAGTGGTATCTGGAGCAGGTCGATCCCGCCAAACCGGCTGAAGCCTTTACCTGGCAGATGCTGGCAGCGCGTAGCTATCTGGCGCTCGGTCAGGCCAAACCGGCCTCGGCGCTGTTCCAGCAGTTGCAAAAGCAGGCCAAGGAGCCCGCCCAGAAGGCGCAGTTGCAGTTGCTGCAAGCCCACCTGCTGCTGGCACAAGGCCATGCCAATCAGGCGCTGATCCTGCTGGAAGGCAAACCTGAGGTTGCGCTGGATGCCGATACCCAGAAGGATTGGTATCGTCAGCGCGTGGTACTGCAGCTCGACATCAACAACAAGTTTGGTGCCGCCAAGTCACTGATTGCACTGGAGCCTTACCTCAACCAGAGCGAGCAGGCCACCAACCATCAGCAGATCTGGTCGCTGCTCAAGAGCATGACCCCTTCTACCCTGCAGGCGCTGGAAGAGGCCCCGGCTCCTGACGTAACCACCGGCTGGCTGCGTCTGGCGGCACTGGTCAACGAGTTCGGTGCCCAGCCCAACCTGCTCGCCCGTCAGCTGGCTGGCTGGAAGCGCGATTTCCCCAACCATCCGGCCCAGAAAGACATGCCGGCGGGTCTTGGCGATCTGACTGCCACTGCTGCCAGCACCTCGGTGCAGCAGATTGCGGTGCTGCTCCCCCTCTCCGGCAATCTGGAGCCACAGGGCGCCGCCATCCGCAACGGTATGCTGATGTCCTACAAGGAGAATCAGGGTCAATTTACCCTGAACTTCTACGACACCCAGAGCAAACCGACCATCGACCTCTACAAGCAGGCGATTCAGGAAGGGGCGGACATGATCATCGGCCCGCTGCTCAAAGACCGGGTCGAGGAGCTGCTCAAGGCCAACCCGACTGTGCCGGTTCTGGCGCTCAACGAGCTGGACAAGCCGATCGTCAACGACAGCACCTACTACTTCTCCCTCTCTGCCGCCGCAGATGCCGCGCAGGCTGCGCAGTACCTCTATACCCAGGGCTACCGCAAGCCACTGCTGATCGCCGCCCAGGGGCGGATCGGCTACAGCAGCATCAAGGCCTTTGAACAGGCCTGGGCAACCGTGAGCCAGGATAAGCCGGTAGTCGCCACCTTTGGCGGCCGCAACGAAGTTCAAGGCATGGTTAAAAACGCCCTGAGCGGCCGCTCTACTACCCGTGCCGGTCAGGTTGTCCAGCTTTCCGACGCCGCACCGCGCAGCATTGATGTCGTCTACATCGTGGCCAACCCGCTGGAAACCCGGATGATCAAGCCCTATGTGGATGTCTCCGTCAATCCGATGGGCAGCCTGCCAATCTTCACCGGCCCGCGCGGCTATGACAGCGCCGCGACCGAAGTGACCTCCGAACTCAACGGCATGCGTATCGCCGATATGCCGCTGCTGCTCGGTGGTTACGAGAAGCAGCGCGAGCAAATTGCCCTGCTGTGGCCGCAGACCCAGGGCGACCTGCTGCGCCTGTTTGCCATGGGCTATGACGCCGTCGCACTGGCGGAAAATCTGCAACAGATGCGCAAGGTGGGTGGCATGCAGCAGTCCGGCATGAGTGGTCAGCTGAGCGTCGATGCCCAGGGCAATATCGTGCGGATGCTGAGCTGGGCCACCTACCAAAATGGCAAGCTGGTCGACGAGAATGCAGTCCAGCAGCTGGAGGAGCCAGCCAATGAAGGAGCTGTTAGCACGGATGCGCCAGCAATTGCAGAACCTGTTCCCGCTCCCGTCGAGCAAGGGACAGCACTTTGAGCTAGTGGCTGAACGCTGGCTGCAGACCCAGGGTCTGCAGCCGGTGACCCGCAACTACCGCTGCCGGGGCGGCGAAATCGATCTCATCATGCACCAGGGCCAGACCCTGGTGTTTGTTGAGGTGAGGTACCGGGCCTCCGCCAGCCATGGTGGAGCAGCCAGTTCGGTCACCCGGGCAAAACAGCGCAAGATCATGCTGGCAGCGCGCCACTATTTGAAGCAACATGCCATCAACGAGGCCAGCCAGGCCTGCCGATTCGATGTGATCGCGTTCGAGGGGGACCAGCCAGACTGGATCCGGAACGCATTTTAAGAGGACCCTATGACAGACCGCATCAAAGAGAACTACACCGAAAGCATCCAGACCAAGATTGCAGCCGCCGAGGCGCTGCCGGATGCCATCCATACTGCAGCCCAGATGATCACCATCTGCCTGCTCAATGGCCACAAGGTGCTGGCATGCGGTAACGGTCCTTCTGCCGCACTGGCGCAGCTGTTCATCTCCGAGTTGGTCAACTGCTACGAAACCCAGCGCCCCTCCCTGCCCGGCATGGCGCTGACCCCCGACATGGCGACCATCAGCGCCATCGCCACCGATCACGGCTTCGAAGAAGTCTACGCCAAGCAGATCCGCGCACTGGGTCAGCCGGGTGACATTCTGGTGGTGATCACCACCTCGGGTCACAGCCGCAGCCTGATCAAGGCGGCGGAAGCTGCGCTCTCCCGCGACATGACCATAGTGGTACTCAGTGGTGGTGACGGTGGCGAGATGGCTGGCCTGCTGGGCCCGAACGATGTGGAGATCCGCGTACCATCCGCCCGTCGGCCTCGCATTCTGGAAGTGAACCTGTTGACCCTGCACTGCCTGTGTGATCTCATCGACCAGACTCTTTTCCCGCAACAGGAAGATTGAAACCATGAACAAGCAGATCCTCATTCTTGGCCTGCTGGCCGGTTCCCTGCTGCTGCAAGGCTGTGCGGCAGTAGTCGTTGGCGGCGCAGCCGGTACTGCCAAGGCCTCAGGCGATCGCCGCACCCTGGGCGCCCAGTGGGACGATCAGGCCATCGAGCTCAAAGCAGCCAACCTGCTGGCTGACAACAAACCGCTCAGCGCGGCCAGCAAGATCAGCGTCTACAGCAACAATGGCCGCGTGTTGCTGGTCGGCCAGACACCTTCTGACGTGTACAAACTGGAGGCAGGCAAAATCGTCGGCCGCATCGAAGGGGTTCGCCACGTCTATAACGAGCTGCGCCTTGGTCAACCAGCCAGCTTCACCACCCGCAGCAATGACTCCTGGATCACCTCCAAGGTGAAAGCCGATATGTTCGGCACCAAGAACTTTGACAGCACCAAGGTGAAGGTAGTAACCGAAGATAGCGAGGTATTCCTGATCGGTCTGGTTACGCGCCAGGAGGGGGAACAAGCCGTCGAGATTGCTCGCCACGTCAACGGCGTGAAGCGCGTAATCAAGGCGTTCGAGTACGCTCAGAACTGATGATGCGAAGCGGATATAAAAAAACGCAGCCAACCGGCTGCGTTTTTTATTTGATCACTTTCAGGGTTGGACGACCGCTTGGACGCGGCGGTTCCGGCTCTGTCTCCACCGGCGCCTCGGCCTGCTCCAGCCAGATGTCATAGCCAGGCTCGGGCGGGAACATGGTGCCCACACCGTTTTCCCGGGCATGAATGGCCAGCACGGCCGCCATCGGGATGTAAACCTGCTGGGAGACACCGCCAAAGCGGGCGCTGAAGCTGATCGCTTCGTTATCCATGTGATACTGCACCACGGCGCGTGGCGCTATGTTCAACACAATCTGCCCATCCTGAGCGAACTGCATCGGTACCATCACATGGGGGATATTGACGTTGACCACCAGATGGGGGGTCAGGTCATTGTCCAGCAACCAGTCATAAAACGCCCGTAACAAGTACGGGCGGCTCGGGGTCATTGTCGGTTCCATGCTCATACGCCGGCACGGATCTCGCGCTCGGCCTCGGTCAGGGAAGCCTGGAAGGACTCACGCTCGAACAGGCGAACCATGTAGGCCTTCAGCTCTTTGGCACCACGACCGGTCAGATCGATGCCAAGGCTCGGCAGACGCCACAACAGCGGAGCCATGTAGCAATCCACCAGACCAAACTCTTCGCTCATGAAGTAGGGCATCTCACCGAAGATCGGGGCGATGGCCAGCAGGTTGTCCCGCAGCTCGTTGCGCGCAGCATCAGCATCGGTGCCAGCCATGATCTTGTCGGCCAGCGAGTACCAGTCCAGCTCGATACGGTGCATCATCAGACGGCTGTTACCACGGGCTACCGGGTAGACAGGCATCAGGGGCGGATGCGGGAAACGCTCGTCCAGATACTCCATGATGATGCGCGAGGTGTAGAGTGCCAGCTCACGATCAACCAGGGTCGGTACAGAGTTGTAGGGGTTCAGCTCAGCCAGTTCATCCGGCAAGTTGGCAGGGTCAACCTGGCAAATATCCACGCTAACACCCTTCTCCGCCAGGACAATACGCACCTGATGGCTGAACATATCGTTGGCACCGGAAAACAGCGTCATTACCGAACGCTTATTGGCAGCTACAGCCATTGAACCCTCCCGTCATTTAAAAGCAGAAACGGCAATGAAGCCTCTATGGTCTTCATTGCCGTGCATTATATTACCCGGATCTGGTCGCTTAGTGAACGTCGCGCCAGAATTCCTTCTTCAACAGCACAGTGAAGATGAAGAAGATCACGATGAAACCAAGTACCCAGAAGCCCATGCGTTCGCGCTCCTGTTTGACCGGTTCAGCCGAGTAGACCAAGAAGTTTACCAGATCCAGCACCGTCTGATCATACTCTTCGTTATTCATTTCACCATTGCCGTCAGATTTGATGCTGACAACCTGCTGGGTCTCGACTCCATCGACCGTGTGGGTGGCGAACTCGGCGCGCGGAGTGCCCTGCAACGGCTCCAGCACGTGCGGCATGCCCACGGACGGGAACACCACGTTGTTCACGCCAAACGGACGGGTCGGATCCACGTAGAACGAGCGCAGATAGGTGTAGATCCAGTCCGCACCACGCACACGGGCAACCAGCGTCAGATCGGGAGGCGCCGCACCAAACCACTTGGCTGCATCCTTGTCATGCACCGAGTTTTCCATCAGGTCACCAATCTTGGCACCGTTGACGATGAGATTGGACGCCATCAGATCGGCCGGGATCCCCAGATCCTCGGCCACCCGGTTGTAACGCTGATACTGGGTGCTGTGGCACCCGAAGCAGTAGTTCATGAACGTGGCCGCACCACGCTGCAGTGACGCCTTGTCACTCAGGTCATAGTTGGCCTTGTCCAGATGCACGGCTCCGGTATTGGCAAACACCAGAGATGGCAGCAGGGTCAGCACTGCAAATATTATTTTTTTCATTTAAATGTCACCCTTTCTGGCAGCGGCTTGGTGCTTTCGTTCTTGCTATAGAAGAACAGCAGGACAAAGAAACCGAAGTAACCCAAGGTACACACCTGAGCAATCAGGGTCAGGGTCGGGGTCGATGGCAGCACCCCCAGAACACCCAGGATGATGAAGCAGACCACAAACTGGGCGATGTTCAGCTTGTGCAGCTTGCTGCGATAGCGCACCGAACGCACCTTGCAGCGATCCAGCCAGGGCAGCAGGAACAGCACCACGATGGAGAGACCCATCATGATAACGCCCAGCAGCTTGTCGGGTACGGCACGCAAAATCGCATAGAAGGGGGTGAAGTACCACACAGGCGCAATGTGGGCCGGGGTCTTCAGGCCGTTGGCCACTTCAAAGTTCGGCTTCTCGAGGAAGTAACCCCACATGTCCGGTTTGAAGAAGATGATGGCGCAGAAGATGAACAGGAAGCCGGCGACGCCGATCATGTCCTTGACGGTGAAGTAAGGGTGGAATGCTACCGCATCCAGCGGCCAGCCGTTCTCGTCCTTGTGCTTCTTGATGTCGATGCCGTCCGGGTTGTTGGAGCCCACTTCATGCAGCGCCAGGATGTGCATCGCAACCAGCATCACCAGCACCAGCGGCAACGCGATGACGTGCAGCGCGAAGAAGCGGTTCAGGGTGGCGCCGGAGATAACGTAGTCACCGCGGATCCACAGGGTCAGATCGTCGCCGATAACCGGAATGGCACCGAACAGCGAGATGATGACCTGAGCCCCCCAGAAGGACATCTGACCCCACGGCAGCAGATAGCCCATGAAGGCTTCCGCCATCAGGCAGAGGAAGATCAGCATGCCGAAGATCCACAGCAGCTCGCGCGGCTTCTGGTAGGAGCCGTAGATCATGCCGCGGAACATGTGCAGATAGACCACGATGAAGAACGCGGATGCGCCGGTTGAGTGCATGTAGCGCAGCAGCCAGCCGTAATCCACATCCCGCATGATGTACTCGACGGAGGCAAAGGCGCCTTCCGCAGAGGGGTTGTAGTTCATGGTCAGCCAGATACCGGTGATGATCTGGTTAACCAGCACCAGCATCGCCAGGGAGCCGAAAAAGTACCAGAAGTTCAGGTTTTTCGGTGCCGGATACTTGGCCATGTGGTCGTTGTACATGGCAGTGAGCGGGAACCGGTAGTCGATCCAGCCCATCAGTTTGCTCAACATGATCAGGCCTCCTTGCCGTCGGCACCGACCAGAATGGTGGTGTCGTTGATGAATTTGTATGGCGGAATGACCAGGTTCAGCGGTGCAGGCACCCCCTGGAATACCCGACCAGCCATATCGAACTTGGAGCCATGGCACGGGCAGAAGAAGCCGGATGTGACCCCTTGCACCTGCTCGCCAAAGCTGTCCGGCAAATAGGAGGGCGAACACCCGAGGTGGGTGCAGATGCCTACCGCCACGAAGATTTCCGGCTTGATGGATCTATACCCGTTGTGGGCATAGTCAGGCTGTTGCGGCTCTTCGGATGAGGGATCCCGCAGCTTGTCGTCATGCGCAGAGAGCGCATCCAGCGTCTGCTTGGTGCGGTTCACCACCCAGACCGGCTTGCCTCGCCACTCGACACGGATGAGCTGACCCGGTTCCAACTTGCTGATGTCGACTTCAACCGGGGCGCCAGCGGCTTTGGCCTTGGCGCTCGGGTTCCATGATTTTATAAACGGCACTGCGGTAAACGCAGCTCCTACCCCGCCAACGGCAACCGTTGACCAGGTAAGAAATCTGCGGCGACCGGTATCAACTGGCGCATTGCTCATCCAAAAACTCTCCCATGTGGACTCCGCACATTCTTATTGTGTCCCTGTTCCCCTTTTCCCGTGACAACAGCGGCGGAAGCTGGAGTTACAATTGCCACAGAAAAACCGAGGAAATTTTAAAGAAAAGATAACAACTTGACAAGAAAGAGAGGTAGTCCAAGAAAACAATAAATATACAATTTTTTGTCTTTTGTGACGTATGGTTAGCATTGCGGCAGGAAAGATCACCAATAAAAAAAGCCTGGCAGTTGCCAGGCTTTTTTGACACTCGAAAGAGTGAGTACCAGAAGCGAATTAACGCTTGGAGTACTGCGGACGCTTACGAGCTTTGTGCAGACCGACTTTCTTACGCTCAACCTTACGGGCATCGCGAGTAACAAAGCCAGCTTTACGCAGTTCGGAACGCAGGGTTTCGTCGTACTGCATCAGAGCACGAGTGATACCGTGGCGGATCGCACCAGCTTGACCGGAGATGCCACCACCGTTAACGGTGATGTACAGATCCAGTTTCTCGGTCATCTCAACCAGTTCCAGCGGCTGACGAACTACCATGCGGGCAGTCGGACGGCCGAAGTACTGCTCCAGGGAGCGCTGGTTGATTACGATCTTACCGCTACCCGCTTTGATAAATACGCGAGCAGTGGAGCTTTTGCGACGGCCGGTACCGTAGTATTGATTTTCTGCCATGTTGCCAGTTCCCGATTAGATATCCAGTACTTGAGGTTGCTGAGCAGCGTGAGCGTGCTCGGCGCCTGCGTAAACTTTCAGTTTACGGAACATGGCACGGCCCAGAGGACCTTTCGGCAGCATGCCTTTAACAGCAGCTTCGATTACCATTTCCGGTTTACGCTGAATCAGCTTGTCGAAGCTGATGGACTTGATACCACCCGGGAAACCGGAGTGAGCGTGGTACATTTTGTCGGTAGTTTTCTTACCGGTAACACGTACCTTCTCAGCGTTTACAACGATGATGTAATCACCGGTGTCAACGTGCGGAGTGTATTCAGCTTTGTGCTTACCACGCAGACGAGCAGCGATCTCGGTTGCGATACGACCCAGAGTTTTACCTTCTGCGTCCACAATGTACCAGTCACGTTTTACGGTTTCTGGCTTGGCAACGAAAGTTTTCATTAAGTTAAACCCAATTACCTGTTACAGACCCAATTGTTTATGGGGGCTCTCCCACAAACAACAAACGATGGCCTACCTGTACCCCTTCGAATACAAGTAAAGCTTAAAGTGTTGCTGTCTTATCGACAGCTGTAACGTGGGCCGGGCGATTATAAGTGAAGTTGCCTTAAATATCACCTGCTAATTTCACTGCCATGAAGCTAGCAAATGTCGCCCGGCCCTACCTGCCGCAGATGCCCATCCGACTGGCAGGCGCGGTATTGTGACTAAGGAAGGTGCACTCTGGCAAGGTATTCGTGCGATTGCATTTCCTGAAGCCGTGAAAGACAGCGCTGGAATTCGAAATTCAGCAGCCCTTCACCATAGAGTTCCGTCATGGGCACGGCGGCCGACATGATGAGTTTGACATGCCGTTCATAGAACTCGTCGACCATGGCGATGAAGCGGCGGGCCGCGTCATCCGTGCCTCTGCCCATTGGTTGAACATTGGCCAGCAGCACGGTGTGGAACAGCCGGGCCAACTCGATATAGTCGTTTTGGGAGCGGGGAGTGCAGCAAAGTTGCTCGAAATCCATATAGAGCACCCCTTCTCCCATCCCCAGCGACGTCAGCTGACGATGATTGACCTCAAAACGCCCCCCGGAGGCCTCGTGCCCCCCGGTTAATTGCTGAAAATAGCGATCGAGATTTGTTTTTGCCTGCAGATCCAGCGGGCAGTGATAAATCTCGGCCTGCTCCAGTGTACGCAGGCGATAGTCGATGCCGCCGTCCACGTTAAGTATTTCGCAATGGCGCTCGATAAGCTCGATAGCTGGCAGAAAACGGGCTCGCTGCAAGCCGTTGCGGTAAAGATCCTTTGGCGGAATGTTTGAGGTTGCCACCAACACGACGCCTTGACCGAACAACTCCTGAAACAGCGTGCCCAACAACATGGCATCTGTAATGTCCGAGACGAAAAATTCGTCGAAACAGATGATGTCCGTCTCGCCGGCCAGCTTGGCAGCTACCAGCTTGAGCGGGTCAGCCTGGCCGCTCAACGCCTTGAGTTCATCGTGGATCCGTTGCATGAAGCGATGGAAGTGGCAGCGCATTTTCCGCGTCCCTGGCAGGCTGTCGAAAAAAGTATCCATCAGCCAGGTCTTGCCTCTGCCCACTCCACCCCACATATAGATCCCCAGGATGGGCTCCTGCGCCCTGGGCTTTTGCAACCAGCCAAACAGCCCACGGGATCTGGTCGGAGTCGGGCGATGCAGCAAATCCTGATAGAGTCGCTCCAGCCTGCTGATGGCCATCCCCTGAGCGGGGTCGGCATGCACGCCGGGTCGTAGCAGATCCTGCTGGTATTTTTGCTGCGGTGTCATCCTTGAGGGCCTCTCCAACTCCCTGAATAGAGGACAAAATGGTATCACGGCCTCAGGACGCACGGTATAGTGCCATCAAGGCATGGCGGCTCATCCGGCCGCATGAACACACACTGTTTTAGCTGTAACAAGGAGCATCTATGAGTCTGTCAATTGGGATCCTGCTGGCTGTCGCAGCCTTGATCGTCGGTATCATCATCGGCCGTTTTTCGGTTCGCAGCCGTGACGCCGGTCGTCTGGAACAGGAGCTGAAAAAGGCCCATAAAGAGCTCGAAAACTATCAGGGCCAGATCAATACCCACTTTGCCGACAGTGCGGCACTGATGGAGCAGCTGGCCGAGCAGTATCAAACCCTCTATCGCCACATGGCAGAGCAGAGCAAGTTCCTGGCCAAGGCTCAGGAGCCGCTGTTCCGCGAAGTCCTGGCGGAAGAAGAAGAGACCAAGACCGAAGCCGAGCCGGGCGTACCGCCCCGCGACTATGCCGGCGCCTCTTCCGGTCTGCTCAAGTAAGCGGGTCAGTCCCTTGCGGAACTAATCGGGAACGTCTGTGGTCTGACCTTGACGATTGCAATGCAACTTTTTCTGGGAGCTGTTTTTCATATGCGTAAACCTCTTTCCATGCTCAGTGTGCTAGCCCTCAGTGTCGGTATCGCCATGTCTGCGGCCCCTGCTCAGGCTGCACTGCCTTCCCTGTTAGGCTCCAACCAGGAGATGCCGAGTCTGGCACCAGTTCTGGAGCAGGTCACTCCGGCCGTGGTCAACATTTCAGTCTCTGGCAAGAAAGTGACCCGCCAGCGCCTGCCCGAGCAGTTCCGCTTCTTTTTTGGCCCCAACATGCCTGACGAACAGGTGAGCGAGCAGCCCTTCCAGGCGCTCGGCTCCGGCGTCATCATCGATGCCAAAAAGGGCTACGTGATCACCAACGCCCACGTGGTTCACGAGGCGGACGAGATCAAGGTCAACCTGAAAGATGGTCGCGAGTATGCGGCCAAGAAGATCGGTGAGGACAAACAATCCGACATCGCTCTGCTGCAAATCAAGGCGGAAGATCTGGTGCAGATCAAGTTCGCCGACTCCGACGAGCTGCGGGTCGGTGATTATGCGCTGGCCATCGGCAACCCCTTTGGTCTGGGTCAGACCGTCACCTCCGGGATTGTCAGTGCGCTCGGCCGTAGCGGCCTCAACATCGAAAATCTGGAGAACTTCATCCAGACCGATGCGGCCATCAACTCCGGTAACTCCGGCGGCGCCCTGCTCAACCTGCGTGGCGAGCTGATCGGTATCAACACCGCCATTCTGGGCCCCAACGGTGGCAACATCGGCATCGGCTTCGCCATCCCCTCCAACATGGTGCGGGATCTGGCCGACCAGATCGTCAAGTACGGTGAAGTACGTCGCGGCCAGCTGGGTATTACCGGCACCGAGCTCACCTCCGACATCGCCAAAACCTTCGGCTACAACAAGAAGGATGGCGCCTTCGTCAACCAGGTGATGCCGGACTCTGCGGCCGACAAGGCGGGCATCAAGGCGGGCGATATCATCGTCAGCATCGATGGCAAGCCGGTTCGCTCTTTCGGCGAGCTGCGCGCCAAGATCGCCACCATGGGCGCCGGCAAGCAGGTCGAGCTGGGGCTGATCCGTGATGGCAAGGCCCAGAGCGCCAAGGTCACCCTGAAGCAGGCCGATGACAGCGAGGTGCGCGCCAGCGCCCTGCACCCGGCACTGGAAGGGGCCAAGTTGAGTACCACTACCGACCCGGTCTCCGGCGTCGCAGTGGCCGATATCGACCCCCGCTCTGCGGCTGCCGCTTCCGGCCTGCAGAAGGGCGATATCATCATCGGGGTCAACCGGGTGCGCATCAACACCCTGGGTGAACTGACCAAAGCGCTCAAGAGCAAGCCGGACGTACTGGCGCTCAACATCCAGCGCGGCGACTCTTCCCTCTATCTGGTAATCCGCTAATCCCCCATCACCCGCGGCACTCGCCGCGGGTGATTTTTATCCATTGATAGTGTTATTCTCTGCCCGCAGCCAGCACGGATGAGAATGACATGAAAATCCCCTCTTTAGTCAGTTACTTGGGCAAGTCTATCGGCTTCGGTTTGACCGTCGCCGCACTGCTGTTGCTGCTGTTTCCCAATTTCCGTGGCGGGGCTCAGCTGCCCGGCCTGATCACCAACGCCCGCGAACTGAGCTTCTCCTACGCCGCCCACCGTGCCGGCCCGGCAGTCGTCAACATCTATACCCGCAGCTTTGCCTCCAATCAGGGCAATCGCGGACAGCTGCAGCCACAGGGGCTGGGCTCAGGCGTCATCATGAACCAGCGCGGCTATGTGCTGACCAACTACCACGTCATCGCCGATGCCGATCAGATCATCGTCGCCCTCCAGGATGGCCGAGTCTTCAGCGCCGAACTGGTCGGCACCGATCAGCTCACCGATCTGGCGGTGCTCTACATCGAATCGGATAACCTGCCGGTGATCCCGCAGGATCAGAACAACCAGCCCGAGGTGGGCGATGTGGTGCTTGCCATCGGCAACCCCTACAACGTCGGCCAGACCATCACCCAGGGGATCATCAGTGCCACCGGTCGCACCGGTCTCTCCAGCATGGGGCCGGACAGCAATGGCCGGCAGGATCTGCTGCAAACCGACGCCGCCATCAATGCCGGCAACTCAGGCGGCGCTCTGGTCAACGGCCGGGGCGATCTGGTGGGCATCAACACCGCCACCTATCACCTCAACGGCAATCAGGAGAGCTACGGCATCAGCTTCGCCATCCCCTACCGGCTGGCCAAGCGGATCATGGACGAGCTGATCGCCAACGGCCGCGTCATTCGTGGCTATCTCGGCATCTCCAGCGTCGAGATCAACCCCATCGTCGCCCGCATGATGAACCTGGGCGAACTGCGCGGCCTCATCGTCGAGAGTCTGGATCCGGTCGGCCCGGCGGCCAAAGGCGGCCTACAACGGGGTGACGTGCTGCTCAAGATCAACGGTGAAGCGATCACCGGGGTACGTGCCGCCATGGACAAGATCGTCGAGAGTCGCCCCGGCACCAAGCTCTCCATCTCGGTCTTCCGCGATGGCAAGCCGCTCGAGGTGGTAGTGACCATCGAAGAGGATCTGCGCTACCAGAGCCGGGCTGCCGCCAGCTCGGCAGGCGCCAGCTAACCTCGACCTCATCTCATCGTTCAGGGGCGGGCAACCGCCCTTTTTCTTGCCCGCTGTTTCATAAATACGCCCCGCCTGCGTGAGGCAATTCACACTTTTCGCCAAGGCTCAGCTGCCAGCTGAAAACGGAAAAGTGCGCCGCCGCTCACACTAATTCAGCTTCGTTCGGAGCCCTTCCACTCTCTTTTGCCAACAAAGGGTCCTCTTTGACCCCGGATGACGGGAATTTCCGCTTCGAATCGGAAAAAAGCTGCCTCCTCTCTCCAGCCGTGCCGGCTTAGGGTAGAGCCATCCCTTCTGCCAGCCTTGGAGAGCAGACATTGCAAACAGAGACTCATGACCAGACCCTGACCCCGGACAGCCCGGCGCTGCTGCGCCAGACCGACCAGATCCTGGCACGCATTCATATTCTGCTGGGCGATCAGGGCATCCGCCCCAACGAGGTACAGCAGCAGATGCTGGCCTCCCACGTCAAAGCCATGGTGTGGCGCTCCCACAGCGGTGAACCGCTGCCGGAAGTTGACCTCAGCCTGTTTGAGGAGATCTCTCCCCTCTCCCTGCGTCTCGCCGAGCAGGTTGTCAGCTGGCTGGAGCGACTCGCCTACGAAGAGGCACACCTCTTGTCCGTCCATTTTGAAGTAGCCAAAGAAAACGAACTCAGCTCAGTAACAGGAGATAACTAAATGACTGCCATCAAACTCGTGATTGGAGATCGTCTCGGCAAGGGTCAGAAAGTGGGTGCTGGCGCGGAAGCAGCCGGAGCCAGCGTGACCATCATCCCCGGCATGGCCGCCGACATGAAGCTCGGCGACGTGATGAACAAGGAGCAGGCAGATCTGGGAATCTCCTTCTGCGGCAGCGGCGGCGCCGGTGCCATCACCGCCCAGACCAAGTACGGCTACAAGTGCCGTTACGGCATGCGCTCCATTGAAGAGGGCGTCACCGCCATCAACGAAGGCTGCGTCGTGCTGGGCTTTGGCTTCATGGACAAGGAAGAGCTGGGCCAGAAACTGGTCGAAGCCTTCGCCAAGAAACACGGACACGCCTGATGAAAGAGAACTTCACCACCAAGGTCACCGTCAGCGGCAAGGGAACCACCCGTCAGCAGGCGTTTGCCTCCGCCCTCAGCCAGGTGCAACCCACACTGCTCAAGGACAACCAGCAGGTACTGCTGCGCATTGAGCCGGTCGATGTACAGGTGCTCAAAGCCGAGGAGTCGGTCCGGGTGGAGAAGTTCCTGTTCTTCTTCCTGCCGCGCCAGCGCCGCGAATACCGCGTCCAGCTGGAGATCACGGTTCAGGTCACCAGTCTCGACGTCGCCAGGGTGACGTTCACCCAGGTGTGATCTCCTGACCGGCACCACCCCACAAGAAGGATACGTTGGATGTTTCTAATCATATTTATCAAGTCTCTCATCATTGGCGGCCTGGTTGGCGTCGGGGTGGGGGCCGGCGCGGCGCGGATGTTCCACGCCCCGACCGTACAGGGCATGGGCGCCTTCCGCACCCTGGGCGAACTCAACTCCTGCGAAGGGGATCCCGCTTCCCACTTCTCGTTTGGTCTGGGCTTCTTCTTCAACGCCTGGGCCTCCACCGTGGCGGCGGGCGCCTTCACCCAGGATGTGGATCACCGCATCATTCCGCACTGGGCCACGGCGGCACTGCTGTTCAAGAACCGGGATCTCGCCACCACCCTGCACGACCCGAAAAAGATGGCCATCGCCGGCGGCATCATAGGCGCCATCGTGGTCGCCTTCCTCAACAGCACGGCCGCCGCCGTACCGGCCGCCCTGCAGGTCACTGCGGTCAAGGTGCTGGTACCGGCCGCCAACCTGCTGGTCAATACCGTCATGCCGGTGATCTTCTGGCTGGCAGCCATTGAGGCGGGCAAGAAGTCCGGTTTCTGGGCCACCATCTTCGGCGGTCTGGCCCAGCTCATCATGGGCAACGCGGTACCGGGTCTGGTGCTCGGCATCCTGATCGGCAAGGGCGTGGAAGAGAGCGGCTGGAACCACGTCACCAAGGTGATGATGGCGGCCATCGTCCTGCTGTTTGTGCTGAGCGGCTTCTTCCGCGGCTTCGATATGAAACTGATTGAATCCTTCCATATGGGTGTCCCCCTGTGGCTGGAAAACGTCCATAACCTGCTGAGCGGCAAATAAGGGGTCACACCATGGATGAGAAACTGAAAAACAACTTCTGGTATGCCGACTGGTCATTCCCCATCTTCGTTGGCCTGCTCTCGGCCGGGGTCTTTGCCGGAACCCACATGTTCTATCTGTACGGGGTCGGTGCCTTCAACGAGGTAGCCTTCGTCGCCATGCTGAAAGCGGGAATGGATACGGGTGCCTACGGCGCGGTAGCCGCGTTCGGTGCCAGCTTCCTGTTCGCCCGCATCATCGAGGGATCCCTGGTGGGGATCCTGGATATCGGCGGTGCCATCCAGACCGGGGTCGGCCTCGGCGTGCCCGCCCTGCTGCTGGGAGCCGGCATCGTCTATCCGGTGGAAAACTTCGGTGCCTCGCTGGCAACCGGCATGGGGATTGGTCTGGCCATCGGCTATGTCATCATTCTGGCGCGCAAGTTCACCATCAACCAGAGCAACTCCACCTACGGTGCAGACGTCATGATGGGAGCTGGCAACAGCTCTGGCCGCTTCCTCGGCCCCCTCATCATCCTCTCCGCCATGGGTGCCTCCATCCCCATCGGTATCGGTTCCCTGCTGGGTGCCCTGCTGTTCTACGTGTGGGGCAAGCCCATCACCGGCGGTGCCATCCTGGGAGCCATGCTACTGGGCACCTTCTTTCCGGTCGCCCTTGTGTAAGCTCCAGCCGCCCTGCGGGGCGGCTCGCCAGAGGTCATCTGCATGTACGACATGATCATCAAAGCGGGACGCCAGGGAGATGGCCAGCTCGTCGATATCGCCATCAGGGAGGGCAAAATCGCCGCCATCGGCTCCCTGCCGGGGACGGCAACGGCGCGGCAAACACTGGAGCTCGGCGGCCGGGTGCATGTGAGCGCCGGCTGGATCGACGGCCACACCCACTGCTACCCCACCTCCCCCATCTATCACGATGAGCCGGACAAGGTGGGCGTAGAGTCCGGCGTCACCACCGTCATCGACGCCGGCAGCACCGGAGCCGATGATGTGGATGACTTCCAGCAGATCGCTGCGGGTTGCAAGACCCGGGTGCATGCCCTGCTCAACATCTCCCGCATCGGTCTGCTACGCCAGAACGAGCTGGCAGATAGCCGGGACCTCGATATGGATCTCGCCTCGGCAGCCATTCGCCGCCACCCCGCCTTTATCGTCGGCATCAAGGCGCGGATGAGCGGCAGCGTGGTGGGTGAGAACGGCCTGCAACCGCTGCGCATGGCCAAGGCGCTGCAACAGGCCCACGGCCAGCTACCGCTGATGGTGCACGTGGGCAACACGCCGCCGGATCTGGACGAGATAGTTGCCTTGCTGGGGGATGGCGATCTGCTGACCCACTGCTTCAACGGCAAGCCCAACCGCATCCTGACCCCGGCTGGCGAGTTGCGTCAGGCGGTGCGCGAGGCGATGCAGCGGGGCCTCTTGCTCGACATTGGCCACGGCGGTGCCAGCTTCAGCTTCGAGGTGGCGGAGCTGGCTATCCGGCAGGGGATCCTGCCCCGCACCATCAGCTCAGACATCTACTGCAAGAACCGCATCAAGGGGCCGGTCTACAGTCTGGCCCACGTGATGTCGAAGTTTCTCGCCATCGGCATGACGCTGGCGCAGGTGCTCGCCTGCGTCACCCATCAGGCCGCCGATGCCCTGCGCCTTTCCGGCAAGGGGCGGCTCGAGGTAGGTGCCGATGCCGATCTGACCCTGTTCGAGGTCGCCAGCGGCCCGACCCTGTTTATGGATACCGAAGCCCAGTCTCGCCGCGGTGACCAACAACTGCAGCCTCTCGCCGTCCTGGTCGGCGGCGAACTGGTTCTGACTCACTATGGGAAATCACACCATGCCTTCTGTTTATGAGAAATATCAGCTCAAACCGGTGATCAACGCCTCCGGGCGCATGACCATTCTCGGCGTCTCCACCCCCGAGCAGGAGGTGGTCGATGCTGTCAATTTCGGCCTCGGCCACTACTTCGAGGTCAAGGATCTGGTCAACAAGACCGGCGCCTACCTGGCTGGCTTGCTGGGAGTGGAAGATGCAGTGGTCATTTCGTGTGCCAGCGCCGGCATCGCCCAGTCAGTGGCCGCCGTGATCGTACGCGGCGACCCCTACCGCCTCGAGCACCTGCATGCCCACCCCCATGACGTGCCAAGCGAAATCGTGCTGCCCAAGGGACACAACGTCAACTTCGGCGCCCCGGTCGGCACCATGGTCAATCTGGGTGGCGGCAAAGTTATAGAGGCCGGTTACGCCAACGAATGTTCCCCGGCTCAGCTGGCCGCAGCCATCAATGCCAACACAGCAGCAATCCTCTACATCAAATCCCACCACTGCGTGCAGAAGAGCATTCTGTCGGTGGCCGAGGCCGCCGAAGTAGCCAAGACACACGGGATCCCGCTCATCGTTGATGCAGCCGCCGAGGAGGATCTGCGCCTCTACTACAGCCAAGGTGCGGATCTGGTCATCTACAGCGGCGCCAAGGCCATTGAAGGGCCCACCAGCGGGCTGGTACTCGGCAAGCGTCAGTACGTGGAGTGGGTCAAGCAGCAGGCCAACGGCATCGGCCGCGCCATGAAAGTGGGCAAGGAGGGGATCCTTGGCCTGACCTACGCCATCGAGCGCTATCTAGCCAAA
This sequence comes from Aeromonas sp. L_1B5_3, assembly GCF_963866575.1. Taxonomy (NCBI): domain Bacteria; kingdom Pseudomonadati; phylum Pseudomonadota; class Gammaproteobacteria; order Aeromonadales; family Aeromonadaceae; genus Aeromonas; species Aeromonas sp. L_1B5_3. The sequence continues at coordinate 32,706 of NZ_CAWMDN010000115.1, read as the reverse complement.
GAGAAAGAGAGCGGCGCCGCCATGGTCGCCAAGATGACCCCCTTCATCGAGCGCCTCAATCAGCTGCCCGGCGTCACCGCCAAGGTGGTGTGGGACAGCGCAGGGCGCGACATCGCCCGCACCGATATCGCCTTCGACCACCAGCAGATCGGCATGACCACTGTGCAGGTCGTCAGCCGTCTGCAACAGGGCACACCTGCCATCTACTGCCGTGGCTACAAGGCCAACGAGGGGCATATCGAGATCGATGTGCGCAGCGTCACCGTGCCCCAGCTCGACCAAATCCACTCCGCCATTGCCAACCTCGTTCAGGAGAATCGCTGATGTCCCTTACCCCCAACTACTACCGAGATCGGGTATGTCTCAACGTGCTGGCAGGTTCCAAAGAGAATGCCGTCGAGGTATACGACGCAGCCGAAGGCCACGTGCTGGTCGGTGTGCTCTCCAAAAACTACCCTGATATTCCCTCCGCAGTTGCTGATATGAAGGAGTACGCCAAGCTTATCGATAACGCTCTCTCCATCGGGCTGGGGGCCGGTGATCCGCGTCAATCCGCCATGGTGGCCGAGCTGGCCTGCCAGCTACAGCCCCAGCACGTCAACCAGGTGTTCACTGGCGTTGGCGCCAGCAGGGCGCTGCTCGGCCAGTCGGAAACGCTGGTCAACGGCCTGATCTCCCCCACCGGCATGCCGGGCATGGTGAAGATCTCCACCGGCCCGCTCAGCGCCGGGCAGCCGGACGGGATTGTCCCCATCGATACCGCCATCGCCCTGCTCAAGGATATGGGCGGCAGCTCGGTCAAGTTCTTCCCCATGGGCGGGCTGGCCTGCCGCGACGAGTATCAGGCGGTGGCCGAGGCTTGTGCCCGCCACGGTTTCTGGCTGGAGCCCACCGGCGGTATCGACCTGGACAACTTTGAAGAGATTGTACGAATCGCGCTGGATGCCGGGGTCGAGAAGGTGATCCCCCACGTCTACAGTTCCATCATCGACAGCGCGAGCGGTCAGACCCGTCCTGATGATGTACGGACTCTGCTGGCCACGGTGAAACGACTGTTGGCGTGATGGCAGTCACGAGCACCGGTTTAATCACTGACCGGTGCCTGGCCTGCTGGTGACATGCTTGTTAACATCGGTCCTTTTATCGTGCAACAGGAGACGCTCATCCCCACATGATCAAGCTGCCCCACCCGAGACTGCACCAGCTGCTGACCCAACTTCATGCCGAACCACTGCCGCAGGAAGAGCTGGCACGCCGCCTCAATGTCTCCACCCGCACGGTGCGCACCGATGTGGCGACCCTCAACGAGCTGATTGCCACTCACGGTGCCCACCTGATCCACCAGCGTGGCAGCGGCTACCAGCTGAAGATCTACAATCAGACGCTGTTTGAGGCATTGCTGGCAGCGCAGGGACAGGAGAGTACCTTGCCGCGTACCAGTCGCGAGCGGGTGCTGCATCTGCAGATCCTGCTGCTGACGGCAGAGCAGGGGATCAAGCTCGATGAGCTGGCCGATACCTGGTACCTGAGCCGGACGGCGCTACAGGGCGATATGGCGGAAGTGCGGGAACAGCTGGCTCACTTTGGCCTCGCGGTCGAGAGCAAGCCAAGGGTGGGCATGCGGGTACAGGGGAGCGAGACGGCAATCCGCGCCTGTCTGACCCAGCTGCTCTGTCAGGAGCTGCTCAACAACCATCCCCTGCAGAGCCTGCTGCCCAACCTCTGCCCCAGCAAAACTCAGGAGGTAGTGGGCAATCACATTCACGGCCAGTTGAGCCGTCATCAGCTGCGTCTGGCCGACGAGAGTTTGCAGCAGCTTGCCATCTACAGCGCCGTCGCCCTGCTGCGCCAGGCCGCTGGCCACGAGCTGCGCCAATTCGCCAGCGAGGATCTCACAGCCCCCCTGCTGGCAGTCGCCCGTGACATCTATGGCGAACTGCCGACCCTCACCCCGCCGGGAGAAGAGGAGATAGCCTGCCTCGCCATCCAGATCCAGGCGCGCCTGATTGCCGAAACGCCTCAGCTTAGCCCGGCCATGGCGGCCGAGAGCGAACAGCTGGTGGAACATCTGCTCACGTACATCCACCAGCACTACCCCTATGATCTGCGGGGTGACCAGCAGCTGCGAGCCGACCTGCAAACCCACATCAGCGCCATGCTGCTGCGGGTCAAGTACCAGATCGGCAGCCACAATCCGCTGGCAGACCACATCAAGCAGTACTACCCCCTCGCCTACGACATCACGCTGGCAGCCATCTCGGAGTGGATCAGGCAGACTCCTTACCGGCTGACTCACCACGAGATCGGCTATCTGGTGATCCATATCGGTGTCGGGCTGGAGCGCCACTACGATATCGGCTATACCCGCCGCCCGCAGGCACTGCTGCTGTGCGATGCGGGCAACGCCACCTTCCGCGTACTGGAAGCGCGCATCAAGCGAGAGTATCCCCAGTTGCAGCTGACCACGCTGGAATCGGTACGGGATTACGAAGGGCTGGCGCAGATCAAACAGGATTTTGTCATCAGTAGCGTCAAGGTGAGCGAAAAGGATGTGCCGGTGGTGCAGGTAGACCCCTTCCCGACCCAGTACCAGCTGGAGCAACTTGGCAAGCTGGTGCTGATCGACCGTACCCGCCCCTATATGCTCGACAAATACTTCGATGCAGACCATTTCATGGTGGTCAACGAGCCGATTACCCAGGCGGAATTATTTGATCGCATTTGCAGCCAGCTGGAGGCGGAGGAGCTGGTAGAGAGCGGCTTCAGGGCCTCCCTGCAGGAGCGGGAGCGAATAGTCTCCACCATGCTGGGCGAGGGTATCGCCCTGCCCCACTCCCTCGGCCTGCAGGCTCGCCGAACGCTGGCCTATACCGTACTGGCACCGCAGGGGATCGACTGGGGCAATGGCGAAAACGCCACCCTCATCTTCGTGCTGGCCATCAGCAAGGCAGACTATGAGGAGGCGATGGGGCTCTACGATCTTTTTCTGGCGCTGATGAATGAAAAAGCCAGCAGGAGTCTGCTGGCTTGTCGCGATTTTGCCGATTTCAAGGCGCTGGCAAGAGTAGCGCCCTGAGCGTCGTTACTACTCCTCGTTGAAACCCGAGGTGAACAGCTCCACTACGGCGGCAAGGGCCTCAACCTCTTCGGGGCCCTCAACCTGCACTTCCACCTGCTTGCCCTGAGCGGAGTCCAGCATCAGCAGGCCAATCACGCTGTCGGCATCGGCCTCGACCCCATCTTCATTACGCAGCAACACATGGGCATCGAATCCCTGTACCAGCTCGAACAGCATCATGGCCGGTCTGGCGTGAATGCCCAGCTTGTTTTTCACTTCAACCGAAGCAGAGACTGTCATTTGGCCGTCCTATTGCGTCATCAGGAGTGGGATGGGTTCTTGTCGAGGGTGCGGTGGCGGAGCTGCACGTTCTTGCCCAGTGCTCTGAAGGCCGCTGCCAGCCGCTCCGCGATAAAGACCGAACGATGCTGACCGCCGGTGCAACCGATGCCGACCGTCACATAGCTGCGATTGTTGCGCTCAAGATGGGGCAACCAAGTCGCCAGCATGTTTTCGATCTGCTGGGTAAACAGCATCACATCAGCTTGCGCCGCGAGGTAGTTGGCAACCGGTTCATCCTTGCCGGTAAAAGGCTTGAGTTCCGGGATCCAGTGCGGGTTGGGCAGGAAGCGGGCATCAAACACGAAGTCGGCATCCTTGGGAATGCCGTACTTGAAACCGAAAGATTCGAACACCAGCACCAGCTCGTTCTCTTTCTTGCCGAGCACCCGGGTCTTGATGAGCTCGCTCAGGTCGTGAATGCTGAGGTTGGTGGTATCGATACGCAGGTCGGCAGTAGAGGAGAGCGGCGCCAGCAGGTGGGTCTCCTGACGGATCGCCTCATCCAGCGACAGCTTGTTGCGCGACAGGGGGTGCAGACGGCGGCTCTCGCCATAGCGCTTGAGCAGGGTGCCGTTGTCGGCATCGAAGAAGAAGCTGGCAAATTCAACCCGCCCTTCGTTGCGAACTTGAGCCAACAGGTTCTCCAGTTTTTCCGGGTCACCGGGCAGGTTGCGCACGTCGATGCTGACCGCCAGCTTGTCGTACTGGCTCTCGACCGAGACGATCAGCTGGGGCAGCAGGTTGACCGGCAGGTTATCTACACAGTAGTAACCCAAATCCTCCAGCACCCGCAGGGCTACCGTCTTGCCGGAGCCCGAACGTCCACTCACCACGATTAACTGCATCTTGTTCCCTCACGCCAAAACGGGTGTGTCATCAGGGCCTGCACATCAGGCCGAGGTCATGATCTGATAGAGCTCTTCGTCACTGGTAGCCTGACGCAACTGGCGGCAGACCGCCTTGTCACCCAGCTTGGAAGCCATCAGAGAAAGGGTCTTGAGATGCTGTTTGCACTCACTCTCCGGTACCAGCAAGGCAAACAGCAGGTCAACCGGTTGATTGTCGATGGAGTCGAAAGGGATGGGTTCGGCAAAGGTCATCAGGATCGCGGTTGGCGGGAACTCATCGTCAATTCGACCGTGGGGGATCGCAATACCGGCACCGATCCCGGTACTACCCATTTTCTCGCGGGCCAGCAAGCATTCAAACAGCGCCTGGCGGGAGGTGCCGAGGCGTTCGGCGGCCAGCTCGCTGATAATTTCGAGAGCGCGTTTCTTGCTGGTACATGGGACTGCACTCTTGGTGCAGTCCCGACTCAGTATGTGTTCAAGTTGCATAGTTATTTTTTATTTAACTTATCTTTGTGCTTGATGATCTGCCTGTCCAGCTTGTCGAGCAAGGTATCAATCGCGGCATACATATCGGCATGCTCGGAGTTGGCGAACACCTCGCCACCGCTGACATGCAGTTTGGCTTCGGCAATCTGGTTCAGTTTCTCTACGCTAAGCACCACATGCACGTTGTTGATGTGGTCAAAATGACGCTCGAGTTTGGCAAATTTGTTATTCACATAATCACGCAGAGCTTCGGTGATCTCGACATGGTGTCCGGTCAGGTTAATTTGCATAACATCATCCTTTTGTTTTGCCTAAACCAGGCGTTTGCGCTGATTGGAAGGTGGGATAAACAAGGATTCGCGATACTTAGCGATCGTGCGTCTAGCCACCATAATACCCTGTTCGGCCAGCAAATCCGCGATCTTGCTATCACTTAACGGTTTGGCAGGATTCTCTGCCGTCACCAGCTTTTTGATGAGCGCGCGAATTGCGGTCGATGAGCACTCTCCTCCTCCTTCGGTGTTCACATGGCTGGAGAAAAAAAACTTCAATTCGAAGATACCACGGGGGGTATGCATGTATTTCTGGGTGGTCACCCGGGAGATGGTCGACTCATGCATCTCCACCGCTTCTGCGATGTCATTGAGCACCATCGGCTTCATCGCCTCTTCACCATACTCGAAAAAGCCCTGCTGCTGCTCGACAATACAGCTGGCTACTTTCAGCAGGGTATCGTTGCGGCTCTCAAGGCTCTTGATGAACCACTTGGCCTCCTGCAGGTGGGAGCGGATGAATTGGGTATCCGTGCTGCTGCGGGCGTTGCGGGCCATGGCGGCATAGGTCTCGTTGACCCGAATGCGCGGGGCGGAATCGGGGTTGAGCTCCACCACCCAGCGGTTCTGGCGCTTTACCACCGAGACATCGGGAATCACATACTGGGAGTCGCTCTGGATAATGCCGTTACCGGGGCGGGGTTCCAGCAGCTGGATGAGATCCAGCACCTCCTTGAGGTCGCTCTCCTTGAGGCGGGTTTTACGGGCCAGAGTGCGATAATCACGGTTGCCGAGCAGATCCATGTGCTCGAGGATCACCTCTTTGGCTTCGTTGAGCCAGGGCGTTTCGGGGGCATACTGCTCCAACTGGATAAGCAGACACTCCTGCACCGAGCGGGCGGCGATACCGACCGGGTCAAAATGCTGCACCCGCTTGAGAACTGCCTCCACCTCGTCGAGCTCGACCTCCACCTCGTCACTGCTGACGGCAGCCTGGATATCCTCCAGAGCAACGGTCAGATAACCGGACTCGTCGATGGCATCGATGATAGCGAGCGCGATGGCGGCATCGACATCGCTAAACGGAGTGAGCCGCATCTGCCACAGCAGATAGTCCTGCAGGTTTTCGGTGGTCTCGCCCTGATAGACGCTGTCTTCACCGTCGTGGATCGGGCCTGCGCTCTGGGCGGTGCCAGCGGAGTAAACCTCATCCCAAGTGGTATCTACCGGCAGCTCGTCCGGCATCTGCTCCTGAGCCATGGCATCGCTGGAGTCGAGCTGGCTGGCATCGACAGTCTCTTGCGGGGCAGTCTCCTGCACGTCGCTCTCTTCCTGCTCCAGCAGAGGATTGCTTTCGAGCGCTTGCTGAATTTCCTGCTGGAGTTCCAGAGAGGAGAGCTGGAGCAGACGAATCGCTTGTTGTAATTGCGGCGTCATGGTCAGGGACTGACCGAGACGCAACTGTAATGTCGGCTTCATCTACGTCGGGATATCCTTATGTTCAGCGAGGCACTGTCACAGAGAATGAAGGCTGCCCCCTTACTATAGACTGAATTGATCGCCCAAATAGACGCGCTTGACCTGTTCATCGGCGAGGATATCGGCCGGAGCACCCTCGGCAATCATCTGGCCGTGGCTGACGATATAAGCCTTCTCGCATACGTCCAGAGTCTCTCTGACGTTGTGGTCGGTAATCAAGACGCCAAGACCCCTATCTTTCAGGTGCTGGATGATCTTCTTGATGTCTATCACAGAAATCGGATCAACCCCTGCAAAGGGTTCATCCAGCAGGATAAAGCGCGGTTCTGCTGCCAGCGCCCGGGCAATCTCGACCCGCCGCCGCTCACCACCGGAGAGGCTTTGCCCCAGGTTGTCGCAGATATGGGTGATGTTGAACTCTTCCAGCAGTTGCTGAACCTTGTCCTCCCGCTCTTCGCGACTCAACTCCTTGCGCGTCTGCATCACCCCCATCAGGTTTTCATACACAGTGAGGCGGCGGAAAATTGAGGCTTCCTGCGGCAGATAACCGATGCCGTTGCGGGCACGCACATGCATGGGCTGCAGGCTGATATCCTGATCATCGATGGTGATGAGACCGGCATCGCGCTGTACCAGCCCGACGATCATGTAAAACGACGTGGTCTTGCCGGCACCGTTGGGGCCAAGCAGGCCGACGATCTGGCCGGTTCCGACCTCAAGGCTCACGTCGCTAACCACCATGCGACGCTTGTAACTCTTCTGCAGGCCGACTGCTTTCAATACTGCCATGGCTTATTTTCCCTGCTTCTTCTGGTCGGCGGGCTTGTCGAAATTCTCGACCTGATCGGGCAGGAACACCGTCTTGACCCGCTGGTTCGGGGTCTTGCTCTCGGCAATCATCTTCTGTTTGACGATGTCGTAACGGATCAGGTCACCGTTGACCTGGCTATCTTCCTGCTTGAGCTGGCCGTTACCGGTGATAGTCACCAGACGCTTTTTCAGCTCGTAACGAATGCTGTCGCCATGGGCGTTGACCGGCTTGCCGTTATCCAGGATCTGGAAGAAGGTGGCGGGTTTGCCATAGGCTGTCATTACCTCGGCCCCTTTCTCGCCGGAACGGGTTACCACAACCTTGTCAGCCTTAATCCTGATGGTGCCCTGATTGATAGTCACATCCTGCTCGAAGGTGATTCGGTTGTCCTGCATCTCGGCCACCTGCTTGATGGCGTCGACATAGACCTTCTCGGTGAAGTCAGACTCCTTGGCGTTGACTGTGCCGCAGAGCATCAGAGCGGCGAGGGCCAGATTAGCGTTTTTCATTGAAATAGATGGCATGACCTTGATCCAGTAGCTCAAAATATTTGCGGTCCAGATGGCCCTTGAGGCCAACCCCTTCGGTCTGGAAATCCTGACCCAAAATGTTCACTTGCCGATTGCTGCGTACGTCCTGTGTCACCAGATCCAGCTCCATATAGGGCGTATCCAGCTTGGAGATAAAGGAGTCCGGCAGCAACCCGTCCAGATGCACCTTGTCCCGCAGGATCACGTTGTCATCGGTATTGAGTACGCCGGTCTCGGCCGTCACCTTCCACTCGGCCTGTCCCTGTTCGTCAAACATGTAGACCACCGGTTTTTCGAAGGTCGCCTGCTCGAGGATCTGGAAATACTCAGCATACTGGGACTCCAGCCGCTCGGTACGCTTGCCGTTGACATCGAACCGGGTGGTCACCAGATCTCTGGCGACAAAATCCGGCTGATAGTGCTCGGTTTTTACCTTGGCCTCGGGCACCAGCTCCACCTTGCCAAGCTGCCAGGCCACCAGAGCGACCAGAAACAGCAGGCCAAACAACAGGGTCTGTCTGCTCATGCCGATACCTCGGGCTGATAATCGTCATGGCCCTGCGCCTGCAGGATGAGATCGCACACTTCGCGTACCGCCCCCATCCCACCGCCAAGCCGGGTCACCATATCGGCACGGCTCAGCACCAGCGGATGGGCATCGGCAACCGCAATGCCGAGGCCACAGGCCTCCATCACCGGCAGGTCGATGGTGTCATCTCCCATGTAGGCTGCCTGTTCGGGTGCCAGTCCCAGCTTGGTCAGCAGGGCTTCAAAATGAGGCAACTTCTTGTCTGCCCCCTGCACCACATGGGCCACCCCCAGGCTCTTCATCCGATCGCTGACGATACGGGAGTTGCGCCCGGTAATGATGGCGATCTCGATCCCGGCATTGAGCAACGCTCTCATGCCGGCACCATCACGGGTACAGAAGGCTTTCAGCTCTTCCCCGTTGTTTCCCATGTAGATGAGGCCATTGGAGAGAACCCCGTCCACATCGCACACCAGCAGGCGAATTTGCGCCGCCTTGTCGAACTGGCTGCGCGTCACCGGACCATAGAGGGTCGGTACGTTTTGCATCAAATAACTCCGGCTTTCAGCAGGTCATGCATGTTGAAGGCACCCAGCGGGCGCTTGTCGCCATCCACAACCAGTAATCCGTTGATTTTTCTCGTTTCCATCAGTTTGACGGCTTCTGCCGCCATCATCTCCGGCCTTACGGTAACACAGTTGGCCGTCATGACGCGGCTGATGGGGGTGCGATGAATATCGACCTGCTGGTCGAGAATACGGCGCAGGTCGCCATCGGTGAAGAGTCCCGCCAGAAGCCCGTGCTGGTCAACCACTGCGGTCATACCGAGCCCTTTACGGCTAACTTCCAGCAGCGCTTCGCTGATGGTGGCATCGATCCCTACCCGGGGCAACAGCTCGCCACTGTGCATCAAATCGCCCACTCGCAACAGCAACCGCTTGCCGAGCGAACCACCCGGGTGAGAGAGAGCGAAATCATCGGCGGTAAAGCCGCGCGCTTCCAGCAAAGCGACCGCCAGCGCATCACCCATCACCAGCGTCGCCGTGGTGCTGGAGGTGGGAGCCAACCCGAGCGGACAAGCCTCTTTCTCCACCTTGATGCACAGATGCACGTTGGCCTCTTTGGCCATGGTAGAGGCCGGGTTGCCGGTCATGCAGATGAGCGGGATTCCGCGACGCTTGAGCACCGGCAGCAGGGCCAGGATCTCGTCGCTCTCACCGGAATTGGAGATGGCGATGATGAGGTCCCCTGCCGAAATCATCCCCAGATCGCCGTGGCTGGCCTCACCCGGGTGGAGGAAAAAGGCTGGCGTACCAGTACTGGCAAGGGTGGCGGCAATCTTGCTGCCGATATGGCCCGACTTGCCCATCCCGGTGACCACTATCTTGCCACCACAACGGAGCACCATCTCGCACGCCTTGTCGAAGGCGTCGTTCAGATACTGATAGAGTCCATCAATCGCTTGTTTTTCTGTGTCCAGCACCGCACGGGCACTGCGACGGAAATCGAACAGTTCAGACACTTTCTCGGGGGTTGCAGACATAAAGAGACAGCTCCGGGGCGAATTTAGCTGCGGGATTATAAAAAAGTCTGCTCTGATAAGCGAATCGGATGGTAAATCCCGTAACACATGACGCAGTTTGTTACATAAAACTGTCGCGCAAACCACGCTGAAGGCTGCTCAATAGTTGTTCCTTGCTGTTGCTTAGACCTAGACTAGCCCATAAAATTCGCACCTCATTTACACCGAATGGACAATTGTTTGAACAATGACCTGATCACCGTCTCCGATCTGACCTTCAGTCACGGAGACAGGCTGCTGTATGACGGGATCAACCTGACCATTCCCCGTGGCAAGGTCACCGCCGTCATGGGCCCGAGCGGCATCGGCAAAACGACCCTGCTGCGGCTGATCGGTGGCCAGCTCAAACCCGAGTCCGGTCATATCCTGTTTGACGGGGAAGATATCCCCGCCCTCTCCCGTTCGCGCCTCTACGAGGTGCGCAAGCGGATGAGCATGCTGTTCCAGAGCGGTGCCCTCTTTACCGGCATGACGGTCTACGACAACGTGGCCTTCCCGTTGCGGGAGCACTCAGGTCTGCCGGAAGAGCTGATCCACACCATTGTCATGATGAAGCTGCAGGCTGTAGGTCTGCGCGGCGCGGCAAAGCTGATGCCTTCCGAGCTCTCCGGCGGCATGGCCCGCCGGGCGGCACTGGCTCGTGCCATCGCGCTGGATCCCGACCTCATTATGTATGACGAGCCGTTTGTCGGCCAGGATCCCATCACCATGGCGGTGCTGGTCAAGCTGATAAAGGATTTGAATGATGCCCTTGGTATCACCTCAGTCATCGTCACCCACGACGTGAAAGAGGTGCTCAGCATCGCCGATTACGCCTACATCATCGCCAACCGCAAGGTGGTGGCGCACGGTACGCCGGAACAGCTGCGCGAGGAGCACAACCCCGAAGTCGAGCAGTTCCTCAAAGGATTGCCCGATGGTCCTGTTCCGTTTCACTTTCCGGCAGGCGACCTGCTACAGGATCTCTGATGTTGATAAGTCAAATAAGCAAGCTGGGGCGGGTCGGCATTCGCGCCATCACCTCCCTGGGTCGGGCAGCCATCATGCTGTTCCATGCGCTGGCGGGCAAACCCGAACCACGCAAGCACTTCCCGTTGCTGGTGCAGCAGCTCTATGTTGTCGGGGTGCAGTCCGTCGCCATCATTCTGGTGTCGGGGCTGTTCATCGGTATGGTGCTCTCGCTGCAGGGCTACAACGTACTGAAGGATTTTGGGGCCGAGCAGAGTCTGGGCCCGCTGGTCTCTCTCTCCCTGTTGCGGGAGCTGGGCCCCGTGGTGACCGCGCTGCTGTTTGCCGGTCGCGCCGGTTCGGCCCTCACGGCCGAGATCGGCCTGATGAAGGCGACCGAGCAGCTTTCGAGCCTCGAGATGATGGCAGTCGATCCGCTGCGCCGGGTGGTGGCGCCCCGCTTCTGGGCCGGAGTCATCAGCATGCCGCTGCTGGCCTTCATGTTCAGCCTGATCGGTATCTTTGGCGGCAAGCTGGTCGGGGTTGACTGGCTTGGCGTCGACGAAGGGGGCTTCTGGTCTGCCATGCAGGCCTCGGTCGACTGGCATGAAGATATCATGCAGGGTGCCATCAAGAGCCTTATCTTCGCTCTGGTGGTCACCTGGATAGCCCTCTTCAACGGCTATGATGCCAAGCCGACCTCGGCCGGGATCAGTCAGGCCACGACTCGTACCGTGGTTCACTCATCCCTCGCCGTACTCGGCCTGGATTTTATTCTCACTGCAGTCATGTTTGGATAAGGTAAAGATGAAGTTCAGCAAAGTAGAATTCCTGGTTGGCACCTTCATGCTGGCCGGCATCGGTGCCATTCTGGCGTTGGCACTGCAAGTGGCCGGTTTGAGCTTCAAACCGGAAGGAGAAACCTATACCCTGCGCGCGCATTTCGATAATATCGGCGGCCTGAAAGTCCGTTCGCCGGTCAAGGTCGGCGGCGTGGTGGTTGGCCGGGTCAGCGACATCGTGCTCGACCCGAAAACCCAGGTTCCCGAGGTCACCCTGCAGATGGAAAAGAGTGCCGGCGAGTTCTCCGAGACCAGCACCCTCTCCATCCTCACTTCCGGTCTGCTCGGCGAGCAGTACATCGGTCTGGCCCCCGGCTTTACCGACGAGGAGATGGGGACCAGCATGCTCAAGGATGGCGACCTGATTGAAGACACCAAATCCGCCATCGTGCTGGAAGATCTGATTGGCAAGTTCCTCTATAGCAGCCAGTCCTCCGACAGCAAGTCAGACAGCAAGAAGGAGTAACCATGTTCAAGAAAATTGCCCTGCTGCTGGGTCTGATGACCAGCATGTTCTTTTCCCTTTCCGCTCAGGCGGTTGATGCCACCGATCCCTACGCACTGGTGGATCAGGCAGCCAAACAGACCTTTGCCCGCCTGAAAGCCGATCAGGCTGAGGTCAAAAGCAATCCGGATCACCTGCGGGTGATCATCCGCGAAGAGCTGCTGCCCTATGTGGACAACCGCTTCGCCGCTTACAAGGTGCTGGGCAACCAGATCAAGGAGACCACTCCGGCCCAGCGTGACGCCTTCGTCGCCGCCTTTACCGAGTACATGGTGAGCTCCTATGCCGACGCGCTGGCCCACTTCGACAAGCAGACCGTCAAGGTCGAGCCGGGCAAGGCGCCGGGTGCCAGCAACATCACCGCAGTCAACGTCAGCGTGAAAGAGGCCGGCAAGCCGGACATCTTCCTCGAATTCAAGCTGCGCAAGAACAACAAGACCGGCGAGTGGAAAGCCTTCGACATGGTGGCAGAGGGGATCAGCCTGCTCTCCGCCAAGCAGAGCGAGCTGGGCGGCCTCATCCGCCAGAATGGCATCGATGCCGTGATCAAGCAGCTCAACGAGCACAATGCCAAGCCGCTGGTACTCAAGAAATGATCCTGAGCGGTGATCTGCAAGCGCCACAGGTCAAGGACCTGTGGCAACGCCGCGACGAGTGGTGGCAGGATGACCGGCTCGAGCTGGTCGGGGTCACCACCCTCGACTCCGCCGGGCTGGCACTGCTGGTCAAATGGGCTAAAGCCGCTCTCGCACGAGGCGCCACACCGCAACTGGTGGGCGCCTCCAGTGATTTCTATACCCTGGCCAACCTCTACGGGGTGGCCGGTTTGTTTCAGTCAACTCCGCTCACAACTGAGGACGCATAATGCAAGTCTCTGAAATTGAAGCGATACTCCTCGAGGCTCTGCCATTGTCCGAAGTCCATGTCAAAGGGGACGGTAGTCACTATCAGGTGATCGCCGTTGGTGACATGTTTGACGGCATGAGCCGGGTCAAGAAACAGCAGGCCATCTATGCCCCGCTGATGGACAAGATCGCCAGCAACGCCATTCACGCCCTCTCCATCAAGGCGTTCACCGACGCCGAGTGGAAACGCGAACGTAAATTCCTAATGCCCTCCTGATTTGGTAACCAAGTAGAAAATGGACAAATTCAAAATCGATGGTCGTTGTACTCTCAACGGCGAAGTGACCATCTCCGGCGCTAAAAACGCCGCGCTGCCGATCCTGTTCGCAACCCTGCTCTGTGATGAAGAGGTGCACCTCTCCAACGTGCCGCGCCTGAAAGACGTGGGCACCACCATCAAGTTGCTGGAGATGCTGGGCGCCACCACCAAGGTCAACGGCAATATGACCGTGCTGACTGGTGCCGTGAACAACCACGTTGCCCCCTACGAGCTGGTGAAGACCATGCGCGCCTCCATTCTGGCGCTGGGCCCGCTGGCCGCCCGTTTCGGTGCTGCCGACGTCTCCCTGCCCGGCGGCTGCGCCATCGGTGCCCGTCCGGTCAACCTGCACGTCCACGGTCTGGAACTGATGGGCGCCAAGATCACCATCGAGGATGGCTACATCAAGGCCCGCGTTGACGGTCGCCTGAAGGGTGCCCACATCCTGATGGATATGGTCTCCGTCACCGGTACCGAAAACCTGATGATGGCCGCTACCCTGGCTGAAGGCCGTACCGTGATCGAAAACGCCGCGCGCGAGCCGGAAGTGGTCGATCTGGCCCACTTCCTCAACACGCTGGGCGCCAAGATCCAGGGCGCTGGCACCGACACCCTGATCATCGACGGCGTCGAGCGTCTGCACGGCGGCAGCTACAGCGTCCAGCCTGACCGTATCGAAACCGGTACCTTCCTGGTGGGCGCAGCGGTTACTGGCGGCAAGATCACCTGCCGCAACACCGACCCGACCCTGCTGGAAGCGGTACTGGTCAAGCTGGAAGAGGCTGGCGCCCTGATTGAGAAGGGTGAAGACTGGATAACCCTCGACATGACTGGCCGCACGCTCAAGCCGGTCACCATCAAGACTGCTCCCTACCCGGCATTCCCGACCGACATGCAGGCCCAGTTCACCGTGCTGAACGCGGTGGCCCAAGGCACCGGCATGATCACCGAGACCATCTTTGAGAACCGCTTTATGCACGTTCCCGAGCTGGTACGGATGGGCGCCGACATCGAGTTGCAGGGCAACGTGGCCATCTGCCGCGATACCGCTCAGCTCAAGGGCGCCCAGGTGATGGCGACCGATCTGCGCGCCTCTGCCAGCCTGGTTCTGGCTGGCTTCGTTGCTGAAGGCTCCACCATCGTCGACCGCATCTACCACATCGACCGTGGCTACGAGAACATCGAGCAGAAGCTGCAAGGTCTGGGTGGCCGCATCGAACGCATCAAGGGCTGATTGCCGACCCTGAGAACTGGCTAACAAAAAGGCCCCTCGCACTGCGAGGGGCCTTTTGCATTCTTTCTGCTCGGCAGAGCCGGGGGATCAGTGACCCGCCAGCTTCATGCTCTCTACCAGTACCGAGCCGGTCTTGAGGCTGGAGCGATCATCTTCATCGCTACCCACCGCCACTATGTGGCTGAACATCTCGGCCAGATTGCCGGCAATGGTGATCTCCTCAACCGGATAGGCGATCTCGCCATTCTCGACCCAGAAGCCGGCAGCGCCGCGGGAGTAGTCGCCATTGACGATGTTGACCCCCTGCCCCATCAGCTCGGTCACCAGCAGACCGGTGCCCATCTCCTTGAGCATGCCATTGAAGTCCTGACCTGTGCTGGAGACCTGCCAGTTATGGATGCCACCGGCGTGGCCGGTGCTGGTCAGCCCCAGCTTGCGGGCGGAGTAGGAGGTGAGCAGCCAGCTCATCAGCTCGCCATTGCGCACTATGTCCATGTCGCGGGTGCGCACCCCTTCGCCATCAAACGGAGTACTGGCCAGACCGCCCAGCAGGTGGGGGAACTCCTGGATGGTCAGCCACTCGGGCAGGATCTGCTTGCCCAATTTGTCGAGCAGGAAACTCGACTTGCGATAGAGGTTGCCCCCGCTGATCGCCATCACCAGATGACCCCACAGACCGGAGGCGGTATCGGGATGGAACATGACCGGCGCCTGGCAGGTCGCAATCTTGCGGGCGCCAAGGCGGGAGAGGGTACGCTCCACCGCTTCATCGGCAATGCGCTGCGGGCTCCAGATCCCTTCAAGAGTTCGGCTGGAGGAGTAGCCATAATCGCGCTGCATGTCACCATCCTGCTCGCCGATCAGCACGCAGCTCAGGGAGTTGCGCGAGGCTGCATAGCCTTTGACGAAGCCATGGCTGTTGCCATAGACCTTAATGCCGAGGTGGCTGGAGAAGCCAGCCCCGTCGGAGTGCTTGATGCGGGCATCGCGCCCCAGCGCCAGGCGCTCGCACTCGGTAGCCAGCTCGATCCCGTATTGGGGATCCAGCGCCACCGGGTGACACAGTTGCAGATCGGGCGCATCCCAGGCCAGCAGTTCGGCATCAGCCAGACCGGCACAGGCATCCGGTGAAGTGTGGCGGGCAATCTCCATCGCCGCTTCAACAGCGGCACGGATGGCGGGACGACTCAGGTCGGTAGTGGAAGAGGAGCCTTTGCAGCCATCGCGATAGACGGCGATACCGAGCGCGCCGTCCTTGTTGAATTCAATACTTTCCAGTTCACAACCGCGGGTATTGACCGACAGTCCGGTCTGCTTGCTGATGGAGACTTCGGCCAGCGAAGCGCCCAGTCCTTTGGCAATATCCAGAGCCTCGGCAACCACGGCCTCGAGATGGGCTTGATCCTGGCGGATTTGGTCTTGCTGATCCATAACTCACATCTGTATGAAGGAAGGAAAGGGGCTAAGCATATCAGACCCCTGCGCCCAGCGGGAGAAGCTGGTAACATATCCACCAAATGTGAATGACAGGAATCAAGAGACCGATGAGTCACCATCAAGACGACAACGAGTGGGAAGATTGGGGTCCCAGCAAGAGCCAGCTCAAGCGTGATGCCGAAGCCCTGCAGAAGATGGGGGAAGAGATTGTCTCCCTCAGCCACAGCGAGCTGGAGAAGATCCCGCTGGATGAAGAGCTGGCCGAAGCGGTCGAGCTGGGCCGCAAGCTCAAGCCGAAGAAAGATGAGTCCTTCCGCCGTCACCTGCAGTTCATCGGCCGCCTGATGCGCAGCCGGGATGTAGAGCCGATCGCCGAAGCGCTCTCCATCATCAAGAACCGCCACTCCACCGTGAATGCCCGCCTGCACCGGCTGGAGCAGTGGCGCGAGCGGCTGATCAGCGAGGGAGACAGCGCCCTCAACGAGCTGATGTCCCAGTTCCACGAACTGGATCGCCAGAAGCTGCGCCAGCTGATCCGCAGCGCCAACAAGGAGCGGGAGCTGAACAAGCCGCCGGTCGCCTATCGCGAGATGTACCAGTATCTGCGCGGCGAGATTGAAGACCTGCTGTGATCCCCGAAAACGCCTCCCCTTGGGAGGCGTTTTTTTATGCACGCCCCGCTACTCCCGCCCGCATCACAACATCACCTTGTTTAATATATCCACCACAAAGCAGCAGTTTTATGCAAAGCGATGGCTTGGAATGGCCACAAACAGGCTGTTTGGCGAAGATGAAAGTCACAGCCATTAACATTTTTGCATCATTTTGTTTGACATATTGAACGGCCTTGGCAGACTGGAAGCAGGATCCAGGCTGTCGTTGCCGAGGCTGACCGACGATTCTGCCCCCCGGGCCGACACGGGATCCCTTGACCATGCCTTGAGGCATGCCCTTGTCCGGTTTATGTGCAAGGGTCTGCCCAAGGCGCAGGATGCGAATTCAACGCCAAGGATAACTCAGGTGCCCTATGCCAACGCCTTCACTCCCTCCCAACCGTAAACCCGTCGTATTGATGACCATGGGTGCTCAGCCCCGCAACGGCCACGCCTATCAGGTGATGACCCACAAATACATCACGCCGCTGGTCGAACTCAGCCACTGCGTTCCGCTGCTGGTGCCCACCTGTTGTGGCACCGCCGATCTGGAGCAGTATCTGGATCTGGCGGATGGCGTCTACCTGAGCGGGGCGGGTTCCAACATAGACCCCGCCCTCTATGGTCAGGAGAATCTCACTCCGGAGAAGCAACAGGATCGGGATCGCGATCTGTTCGATCTGCCGCTCATCAAGGGGGCGCTGGCGCGCGGACTACCGATCCTCGGCATCTGCCGCGGCATGCAGGAGATCAACGTGGCGCTGGGTGGAGATATCCACCAGAAGGTCTATAGCGAGCCGGGATATGACGATCATCGGGAAGATTCGGACGATCCGGTCGACGAGCAGTATGGCGAGAGCCACCAGATTAATCTGGTCTCCGGCAGCTGGTTTGCCGAGCTCATGGGCGAAGAGAGCATTGCCGTCAACTCGTTGCACGGACAGGGGATCAAGACGCTGGGCAGCGGGCTGGAACCGCTGGCCCACGCCGAGGATGGCCTGATAGAGGCGATCCACGCCCCCGTCATCTCCCCCTTCCTGCTGGCAGTGCAGTGGCATCCGGAGTGGAAAGCGAGGGAAAACCCCTACTCAATCAAGATCTTCCAGGCTTTTGGCGATGCCTGCCGCAAGCACCAGGCGGTCACCAGCAAGACCTAATCACTCACCAAACCCGCGCGCCTTGAGCTTGGGCATACCCCCTCGCTCGAGGCGCAGGCCGCGACAGGCATCCAGTCCTTTCAGGCCGCGCTGGATATGATCCGGCGACTGGCCGAATACCATGCCATTGCTGCGATAGAGATTGTTGTCATCCAGCTCGAACTTCTCCCCTCCAATCAACAGCTGTTCACGGCCATTCACCTTGTCGCCACGCTTGATGGGTACCGTCATGTCGCTCAGCACCTCGCCAGTGGCACATCCTTCGCGCCAGCGTGCCTCGCTGGAGAAGGGGGTAATGGCAATCTCGCGCCAGGATCCATCCCTGAACTCGACCCGATAGCGATCCACCAGCAGGTCACAGCCAGCCAACGGCAAGAGCGCCATCAAGCAGATGATTTTCTTTGAAAATTGCACTGG
This sequence comes from Aeromonas sp. L_1B5_3, assembly GCF_963866575.1. Lineage (NCBI taxonomy): Bacteria > Pseudomonadati > Pseudomonadota > Gammaproteobacteria > Aeromonadales > Aeromonadaceae > Aeromonas > Aeromonas sp. L_1B5_3. Next base: position 14,409 of record NZ_CAWMDN010000115.1, on the reverse strand, counting down.
AAGCCCTCCCTGAAGCTATTGAGTGCAGCATAAATAAAATGGCGCATCGGCGCACCATTTCTCCGCCGTGGAACAGCTATGCTGGAGGTAAACAATGCCAAGGGGCTGCTATGTTTGGCGATAATCTCACTGCGCTACCGACCCTGCTCTGGATCGGTGAACACCCGTTCTGGACCCTGCTCACCCTGTCGCTGATGCTGGTGCACTTCTGGCGCCGCCCCGGCGAACGACGGGAGCTCCTCTCCGAGCTTGGCTTCGTGATGATGAGCATAGTGGTCATCGTCCTGATCCAGCTGGAAGGGGGCTGGTTCAAGCTGCCGCTCCCCCACCACCTGCTGGTTGAAATCTCCACCCTGCTGGCAGGACTGGTGATGGTGAAGATCTGGGGGATCCTGCTGTTCGAATTCCTGCTGCCACTCTGCCACGTGAAGATCCCGCGGATCATCGCCGACATCGTCATCACCATCGGCTACATCGGCTGGGGACTGTTTCGCCTCTACGCTTCCGGCATGGCGCTCGGGGAGATAGTCACCACCTCGGCGGTGATCACCGCCGTCATCGCCTTTGCCATGCAGGACACCCTCGGCAACCTGCTGGCTGGCGTCTCGATCCAGCTCGACAGCTCCATCTCCATCGGTGACTGGCTGCAGGTGGACACCACCCAGGGGCGCGTCGTCGAGATCAACTGGCGCGCCACTACCATCGAGACCCGCAACTGGGAGACAGTGGTCATCCCCAACAGTCACCTACTCAAGCAGCGTTTCACTGTGCTCGGCCGTCGCCGTGGTGAGCCGCTCCAGTGGCGACGCTGGGTCTGGTTCGATCTGACGCTGGATACCCTGCCGACCCAGATTATCGCGCTGATCGAGAAGTCCCTGCGGGAGACCAAGCTGCCCTGCGTCGCCAAGCACCCGCAACCGGACTGCCTGCTGATGAACGTCGAAGGGGGAATAGCCCGCTATGCGGTGCGCTACTGGCTGACCGATCTGGCCCGCGATGATCCCACCGACTCCATGGTACGCAGCCTCATCGATGCCGCTCTGCGTCGCAATGACAGGCGCCTCACTCCGCCGATCTTCAACGTCTTTATGGCCAAGGAGAAGCAACATCTGGATGCACGCCACAAACGCCATACCGCCGAGCGTACCGACACGTTGCGCAAGCTGCCGCTGTTTGCCATGTTGCAGGAGAACGAGCTGCTTCAGCTGGCCGATCAGGTGAAATTTGCCCCCTTCGTCAGTGGTGACGTCATGCTGGAGCAGGGAGAGGTGTCAAGCTGGCTCTTCGTGCTGGTCAAGGGCGAGGCCGAGATGCTGGTCAATGCGGATGGAAAAGAGTTGAAACTCGGCACGCTCGGGGCAGGTGACTTCTTTGGCGAGCTGAGCCTGCTCACCGGCGAACCCAGCACCTTTACGGTACGGGCGCTCGCCACGGTGGAGACCTATCGCATCAATCAGGCGATGTTTCAGGCGCTGGTTGCCCAACGCGAATCGCTGGTCGAGCCCCTTTATCGGGTGCTGAGCGATCGTCAGCAGGAGCAGCAAGCGCTGCTGGATCGCGAGGCGGAGTCCATGAAGCATCCACCACAACAGCTGGATCTGCTCGACAAGCTGATGAAGCTGTTTGGCGGCAGATAAGGCAACCTCTGGCGGAGTTGTGACGACAGCTCCGCCATACTACTTCCCCTTCATTCCCTCAGCAGCCCGGCAACCGTCACAACAGCAGCTCGGCCAGCTCTCCCAACGCACTCAACTCTACATCCGGCAGTTGCTGCAACTGCTGCCATGGCTGCTGCCGCTCGTTGAGCCAGGCGGCGCGAAAACCGTGCAGACGAGCTCCCAGTACATCGGTCTCGGGATGATCCCCCACATGGAGGATCCGCTCCGCAGACAGCTTGAGAGCGCTGCGGGTCTGCTCAAACATATCCGGGGCCGGCTTCATTCTGGCATTCATCCCCGCCTTGCAGACCAGAGTGAAATAGGAATTAAGCCCGGCCTGCGCCAGATCCAGATTGCCGTTGGTGATGACCACCAGCGGATAGCGTGCCGCCAGCCGTGCCAGCAGCTCGTGAGTCGCATCGCTCACCTCGATTTTCGAGCGCTCGGCCAGAAAGGCGGCAAATACCTCTTCAGCCTCGCGCCCGGCCTGCGCCGCCGGCATCCCCCCCTCCATCATGGCGGTGCAGATGGTTTGCTGGCGCGCTAGACTGACATCGTGGCGCAGCTCTGGCCGGGCCAGCAGAACGGCTCGTTTGAGCTCCAGCCAACGCGGCTTGTCGAGCATGGCGGTGGCCAGATATTCGCTGCGCAGGTGGCTCAACATCCACTGCTCGGCCCGCTCGATGGCCGGGCCGTTGTCATAGAGGGTATCGTCGAGATCAAACGAGATGGCGGCAACCGGCTGCCAGCGGCGATAGAAGTGCATGGACTCTCCTCTGCAACGGGGGCGCACGGCCCGTTATTCATCTTCCTGCGATTCGGGATCCCGCTTGGCCCTCGGGTGAGCGCTGTCGTAGACCTTGGCCAGATGCTGGAAGTCGAGGTGGGTGTAAATCTGGGTAGTTGACAGGTCGGCATGGCCCAGCAGCTCCTGCACCGCCCGCAGATCGCCGGAGGACTCCAGCATATGGGTAGCAAAGCTGTGGCGCAGCTTGTGGGGATGGACATGGGCATTGAGCGCCTGCTTGTTGCCCCAGCCATCGAGGCGGGCCTGTACCGAACGGGCCGACAGCCGTTGCTGACGGCTGGAGACAAACAGCGCCTCACTCTCGGTGCCCGCCAGCAGGGGTCGCACCTTGAGCCACTTGTGCAGCCACTCCACCGCCATCCGGCCGATAGGCAGCACCCGCTCGCGGGAGCCCTTGCCGGTCACCCTGAGCTGACGATCGTCGAGTTTCACATCCACCAGATTGAGCCCCACCAGCTCGGCGAGGCGCAAGCCGGAAGAGTACATCAACTCCATGATGGCGCGATCCCGCACCGCCAGCGGATCCTGCTCATCGGTGATGTTGAGCAGCTGGTGCATCTCGTCCACATCGAGGTTCTTTGGCAGTGGCCGCCCCTGCTTGGGGGTCACAATACCGCGGGCTGGATTGGCCACCAGCCGCCCCTGGCGCACCTGCCAGTCACAGAAGCTGCGCAGGGCGGAGACCTTGGTAGCGAGCGAACGGGGCGCCAGCCCCTCTTTGTGCATCCGGGTCACCAGAGTCCGAACCTGACTCGCCTCAAGCCGGCTCCACGTTTCGAGCCCCAGCTTCACCAGCGCGGCGGTCATCGACTCCAGATGGGCCTGATAGTTGCTGCGGGTGTGAGGGCTGAGCTGGCGCTCGACCCTCAGATATTCGATGAATGCCGCCAGATCGTCAGCCAATCCGGACGGCAGTGGCTCGGCAACAGGAGGCGCCTTGGCGGGCGCCCTAGCCATGCGCCAGCTCTGGCAGCCGCAGTTGCAGCAGTCGGCCCAGCTGACCCAGCAACAGGGTGTCGTTGTGCGGAGTGAAGTGGCTGGGATCCGAGCTGGCAAAGGCCAACACGCCGAGATCGCCAAGCCGCATCAGGGCGACCGAGTTGACCAGCACGTCGTGACCAAACAGCGCTTGCTTCTCGCTCTGGTTCAGGCGGCCAAAGTAGTAATCCTGCCCCGGCAAACGTTGACCCAGCAGTTGCTCCAGCTGTTTGCCCTCGGCCAGAAAGCGCGACTCGGGGCCGCTTAACTGAAACTTTTTCGGATTGAGCCAGAGCCGCAGACCGGTCAGCCGCAGCCGCTGGACGAAGGCCTTGCCCATCACGGCACTCACCTCGAACAGGGTCTGGCAGCCATAGAGCTCGCCATAGAGATCGGCATAGACCCGGAAGATCCGCTCGTTCTCGCTGGCGATCCCCATCAGTTCGGTGATCTCCTGCTCCAGCTGTTCGATCCGCTCGCGCTGGCGATCCAGCTGGCGTTCGACCAGCGAGACCGAGCCTTTACGCTCGTGAGGAATGCGGATCCTGTCCAGCACGGCACCGTGGCGCTGGAAAAACTCGGGGTAACGGGCCAGGTACTCCAGCACGGCGGCTTCGTCCACCAGTTGCTCCTGCCGTTTGAGTTCACTCATAACTTGGTTGATCCATCAGAGAAAGGGGACTGGCCCCGACATCATGGGCTGCGGGAGCATGGCTCCTGCCGCCGAACCGCTATCAATCGGAATAACTGCTTTATACGTCGATCTGGCCGTCAAAGACATGCTCGGCCGGCCCGGTCATATAGACTGGCTGGCCCGGCCCTTTCCAGGCAATGGTCAGTTTGCCGCCCGGCAGGCTGACGGTGACCCGTTCCTTGAGTTTGCCTTGACTCATGCCGATAACCGCCGCCGCGCAAGCTCCGGTGCCACAGGCAAGGGTTTCCCCCACCCCGCGCTCGAACACCCGCAGCTTGATCTCGGTGGCGTTGACCATCTCCATGAAGCCGACATTGACCCGCTCGGGAAAACGCTCGTGACGCTCCATGATGGGCCCCAGAGTAGCCACCGGCGCCTCGGCCACCGATGGCACCTCGATGACGCAGTGGGGGTTGCCCATGGAGACGGCACCGCACATCACGGTATGTTCCTGCGCCCGCAGCAGATAGGTCTTCTCTGCCTTCTGGGCCCGAAACGGGATCTTGCCCGGCTCGAACTGGGGCACTCCCATGTTGACCGTGACCTGATTCTCCCCCTCCAGCTGCAACACGATGCGACCGCGCGCCGTGCTGACCGCGATGCGATCGCGGTTGATCAACCCCTTGAGACGCACGAAACGGGCGAAACAGCGGGCGCCATTGCCGCACTGCTCCACCTCGCTGCCATCGGCATTGAAGATACGGTAATGAAAATCGAGCTCGGGGTCATAGGGGGGCTCCACCAGCAGCAGCTGGTCAAAACCGACCCCGAAGTGGCGATCCGCCAGCTTCTTGATGACGTCGTTGCTGAAAAAGATCTTCTGGGTGACACCGTCCACCACCATGAAGTCGTTTCCCAGCCCGTGCATCTTGGAAAAATCTATCAACATCGTGCGTTCCTGTTTTTGGGCGCGCGCTCAAGGCACTTTTAAAGGCAGCTTAAGGCAGCAAGTGCTCACCGCGCCAGAGATCGGTCAACTGCTCGCGCTCTCTGATGAGGAACGATTGCATACCGTCCACCAGCACTTCGGCGGCACGGGGACGGGTGTTGTAGTTGGATGACATGGTAAAGCCGTAGGCACCGGCCGAGCGCACCGCCAGCAGCGACCCCTCGGCGATGGCCAAGGTGCGCTCCTTGCCGAGGAAATCCCCGGTCTCGCACACCGGCCCCACCACGTCATAGAGCGCAGGGGTATGGCCGGCACGGCTATCCACCTCGATGATGTTCATCCAGGCACCATAGAGCGAGGGGCGCAGCATGTCGTTCATGCCGGCATCGATCAGCGCGAAGTTGCGGGTCTCGCCCGGCTTCAGATACTCGACCCGGGTCAGCAGCACGCCGGCATTGGCGACGATGGCGCGGCCCGGTTCGAACAGCAGGGTCAGATCCCGGCCCGCCAGCTTCTGCTTGAGCGCTTCGGCATACTCGGTCGGGTGCGGTGGCTGCTCGGAACCGTAGTTGACCCCCAGGCCGCCACCCACATCCAGATGGTGGATATGAATACCTTCCGCCGCCAGACCATCGATCAGCCGCAGCAGCTTGTCCGCCGCCTCCATAAAGGGATTCAATTCAGTGAGTTGCGAGCCGATATGGCAATCCACCCCGACGATCTCGATATGTTCCATCGCCGCCGCCTTGCGATAGATGGCGGGGGCCAGCTCGATGGGGATGCCGAACTTGTTCTGCTTGAGGCCAGTGGAAATATAAGGATGGGTACCGGCATCGATATCCGGATTGACCCGCACCGACACCGGTGCCTTCTTGCCCATGCTGCACGCCACCCGGTTGAGGCGCTCCAGCTCGGCTTCCGACTCCAGATTGAAGCAGAGGATCTCTTTTTCCAGCGCGAGGCGCATCTCGGCCTCGCTCTTGGCCACCCCGGAGAAGACCACTTTGCGCGGATCACCACCCGCCGCCAGCACCCGTGACAACTCGCCACCGGAGACGATATCGAACCCTGACCCCAGTCGGGCCAGCAAGTTGAGTAGCGCCAGGTTGGAGTTAGCCTTGACCGCATAGCAGATCAGGTGGGGAATATCGCCCGCAGCCTTGTCAAAGGCGTGCCAGTGACGTTCGAGGGTGGCACGGGAGTAGACATAAAGCGGGGTACCGTACTGCTCGGCAAGCTGTTGCAGCGAGGTTTGCTCGGCCTGAAGCTGGCCAGCGGCATCGTAGTTAAAGTGATCCAAAGGGGCGGTTCCTTCCTAGAATGGGTGCGGCATTATTGCGGCGCGGCCTCGTTGGTTGCCGCAGGGGTCGCAGGCTGTGCCGCTTGCGGTGTACTCTGGCTCTGGGATTGCTCGGGAGGCGGCATATAAAGCGGCCCCTTCAGACCGCAGGCGGCCAACCCGAGGGAAAGAAGAGTAGCAAGCAGACACTTGGTGAACTGGGTAATCATAATGGTTCGCTGCGAAAAAAATTTTGGCCCTCTATAATCGCACTCACATTGTTAAAAGCAACAGGATAAACCGATGAAGGATCACGAGTATCACGCCCTGACCGACGCCTTTTTCCAGTACGTGGAGGACACGCTCGACGAGGGGTATCCGGATATCGACTGCGAGCGCAACGGGGGTGTCCTGACCCTCGTGTTCGAGAACAAGACCAAGGTCATCATCAACAAGCAGGAGCCGCTGCACCAGATTTGGGTCGCCACCCGCGAGAACGGCTTCCACTTCGATCTGCAAGGCGAAACCTGGATCGACAACCGTTTCGGCCATGAGCTCAAGGCACTGTTGAGCAAGTCCTGCACCGCTCAGGCTGGTGAACCCGTGGTGTTCCCATGATTGACCTCCATCCGCAGGGCGCCCGTCACGCGGTGATCTGGCTGCACGGATTGGGTGATTCCGGCGCCGGGCTCGCCCCGCTGGTGGATGCGCTGGATTTGCCCGCCGACTTGCCGGTGCGTCACCTGCTGCCGGATGCGCCGGAGCGCCCAATCACCATCAACATGGGCTACAAGATGCGCGGCTGGTACGACATCAAGAGCTTCGAGGACCCCGCCGAGCGGGCCGTGGAGTCCCATGTCCGTGAATCGGCCAGCCAGATCAATACCCTGCTGGATCAGCTGGTCGCCGAAGGGTTTGCCCCCGAGCATATCGTGCTGGCGGGTTTCTCTCAGGGCGGGGTGATTGCCTCCTTCACCGCGCTGCGCTATCAGGCACAGCTGGCAGGCCTGCTCTGCATGTCCACCTATCTGGCCGCCCCCGACAAGCTGGCAGACGAAATGAGCGAAGCCGCTCGCTCCCTGCCCATCTGCTACATGCACGGCATCTATGACGATGTTGTGAGTCTGTCACTCGGTTGGGATGCCAAGAACCGGCTGGAAGAGATAGGGCTCGCCCCCGAGTGGCACGAGTACCCGATGCGCCACGAGATCTGCCGCCCTCAGCTGGGCGACATTCGCAGCTGGCTGCTGGCCCGCCTCGGCGCCTGAGCAACCGCAAAAGCAAACGGCCTGCAACTGCAGGCCGTTTTTATTGCTGGGCTCTCAGGATGCCTATACGCAGCGGCTAACCCACATCGCGGGTCGGCGGCACCTGTTCACGCCCCGCCCCCTGGCTGCGGTAGGGAATAACCGCCAGCTCGCCATTGTGCTGCACTATCTCGTAGTACTGGGGCAGGTTGAAGTTGATGAACTGACCGTCATCGCTGAAGCGCTCGTGATTCGAGGTATAGAAGCGGTTTACGCCGGAGACCAGCTCATCCTTGTTGCCGGCAAAATGCTGGTAGATCTCGACCCGGTTCGCCTCATCGAGGATATAGATGTTGGTGCCCGCATCCCGGGTATCGAAGAAGAACTGCACCAGCCCTTCGCTGGCATAGGCATCGACGATGCTCGGCAGATGCTGGCTGTGGGTCTTGTCGAGCCGCAGCGGCAGGTGATCCAGCTTGTTGTGGGAGATGTGGCGGTAAAAATCGATGGCGTTCTCCAGCTTCTTCACCGACACCCCGCGCCGCTCAAAGAAGATGCCGTACTTCTCCTTACCGAGCGCCATGGTCTTGACCAGCTGCTGCTTGTCACGGGCCAGGCGCAGATCAATACACTCGGCCACCAGCGTCTGGAAGCGGGAACGCACCAGAGAGCGGAAGTGCTGGCTGTAGCAGAACACCTCGATCATCTCGGGGGCGGCGGCATCCTGATGCATCTTGCCGAGGATGGTGGTGAGGGCATCGACCACCGCCTCGTCCCCCTGAAAATGGAGGGTGCGGATCTCGCTCCAGGAGTTGCGATAGACCAGATCCACCGAACCGACCAGACACTCCTGATTGCGACCAAACGAAAATACATCCACGGTATTTGCGTCGAACTCGATCACCTGGCCGACCCAGTGGCTGGTCGGGTCCATCTCCAGGTTGAGGAAGATGGAGAGCTGACGGATCTCGCACGGCCGACTGAGCGCCAGGTTGGTAGCGAGCGGGTACTTCTCGGGGAAGCAGCCGGAGAGATCGCGACAGAACTGGTGCAGATTGTCGATGTGCAGATCCGACCCCTGATTGAACAGGTGCACCCGCGACTGGGGCGTCAGCAGATCGTTGAAATAGGCCCAGGAGACCAGCTTGCTGATGTAACCGTTGAACTCGAGCGGTGCACGGCCAATGATGTCCACCGGCTCCAGCGAATGCTTGTAGAGATACCAGCCGGCGCGGTTAAGGCGGCCGTGCGGCACCTGCACGAAGCTGAGATCCGGCTCGCTCAGATCCGGCGCTATTTTGAGGTTCACCCGCTGCACCTTGCCCGGCAGGCTCTCGAAAGCGGCATAGAGCTTGCGCGACAAGATGCCGATATCCTCCGGGTTGATCGACTCGCTGATGTTGTTGCGCCGGGCGAACTGGATCAGGTTGCGGTAGCTCTGCATCAGGGCTTCCAGCAACTCGGCATGGGCGATCTTCACCTCCTCGACCTTCCACTCGTGGCGGTGATCGAGATGGTACAGCTTTTCCTGACTCCAGCCCCAGTAAGAGACCAGCTGGCTCATCTGCTCGCGACGCCACTCGGGAGAGTGATCGTCCTTGGGATGGCTGAGGCCATCGCACACCTTGAGGTAGAAGCAGCGGCGCACCAGATCGAGTCGCGCCATGTCGCCGATGGACTTGAGGTAGTTGGTCACCTTGTCCAGCATCAGGCAGTAGTTGTCGAGCCGGTAGTGCATCCCCTCGTTGTGCTGGAACCAGTCGCGGCCAATCATCGAGAGCAGGCGGGTATTGGGGTACTCGTGGGAGTAGGCTTCCATCAGCACCGACTTGAGCACGGCTTTGTAGGGAGAGTCGATCCCCTTGTAGAGCTGCCACAGTGCCGAGCCGAAATACTCCTCGGCCGGGATCCGGTTAAAACTGCCCAGATCGAGCCAGTCATCCTGATCGAGCTGACCGCTCTCGAACAGCCCGTTCACATATTCATCGTAGTGGTCGTCATATTCGACAGGCACCAGATACCAGATGAGCCGCTTGCCGGCGATGTGCATGGCGCTACGGTAGAACTCGTCGAGCAGCAGCAGATGCTGGGCGCTGCCACAGCTCTCCCCCTGCATCTCGGCATCGTTGGTCTGGCGGAACTTGTCTTCCGGGATCAGGAAGAAGTTGAGATCAACCCCGCGCTGTTCCGCCCACTTGGAGAGTTGCTGGCACTTCTGCTCCAGCAGATCGAGCCGCGTCTGCGACAAGCCGGCCACGTGGCAGACCCAGATATCGAGATCCGAGTGACAGCACTGACCAATGGAGGAGGTGCTGCCCATGGAGTAGAGCCCTTGAATGGCCCGGTCATGGGTGGCAAGCCCGTTGAGGCAATTGGCATTCTGGCAGAGGTCATCGATGAAGGCTTGCTGTTCCGGGGTGGTGCTGAAACTCCAGATGCCATGAGGGACATCACCGGAAACATAGCCAGGCAACAGGGGATGATTGAAGTGCAGCATGACGGGCAGCAGTTGAAATACCTGCTGCCCGTAGCGACTCATGAGGCCCAGCGCCCGCTGCGTCTTGAGACGGGTAATCCCGTCATAACGCGCAACCAGCGTGTCGAGTTTTTCCAGCAATGCCCTGCCTATCACCAAGGTGAAAATGACGCACCAAAAGCGGGATACGTCAAAAAAGTGTGATCATGTTAACAATGCAAACAGCAGTGGTAAACAAGCCGACAGCGAATCACCGGATTATTTCTGGTACGACCACAAGAAGTATCAGGGGAAACGGTTAAATTTCAATAATTTCAATGAATTAATCAGCCTCCTCAACTTAATGAAAATCATTTTCAGCCTCCATTTTTGAGCTTGAGCCCGCTTTTGCCGGCTCCGCCATGAAAGCCCGGGCAAAGGGTGGTAATATCGATTTCCTTCTAAAAATGAAACAACTGATTGATATGGCAGCCCGAACCCTGAAAATTGCCACTCGCAAGAGCCCGCTGGCCCTGTGGCAGGCCAACTTTGTAAAAGACCAGCTTGAAGCCCTGCATCCAGAGTTGCAGGTCGAACTGGTACCTATGAGCACTCAGGGTGACAAGATCCTCGATACCCCGCTGGCCAAAGTGGGCGGCAAGGGGTTGTTCGTCAAGGAGCTGGAGACCGCCATGCTGGAAGGACGCGCCGACATCGCCGTCCACTCCATGAAAGACGTGCCGGTGGAGTTCCCCGAGGGGCTCGGTCTGCACACCATCTGCGTGCGAGAAGATCCGCGCGATGCCTTCGTATCCAACCGCTTCAAGGCTATTACCGAGCTGCCGCAAGGGGCCGTGGTCGGCACCTCCAGCCTGCGTCGCCAATGCCAGCTGCGTGCAGCCCGCCCCGACCTGGTGATCCGGGATCTGCGCGGCAACGTCAACACTCGCCTTGCCAAGCTGGATGCCGGTGAATATGACGCCATCATTCTGGCAGCCGCCGGTCTGAAACGACTGGAGATGGCGCACCGCATCACCGCCTTTATCGAGCCGGAGCAGAGCCTGCCAGCCAACGGTCAGGGGGCTGTCGGCATCGAATGCCGCCTCGACGATCATGAGCTGCACGCCCTGCTGGCGCCGCTGGAGCACGCCGAGACCCGCGCCCGGGTATTGACCGAGCGAGCCATGAACCGCGCCCTGCAAGGGGGATGTCAGGTGCCTATCGGTGCCTATGCACTGGTCGACGGCGAACAGATCTGGCTACGCGGTCTGGTGGGCAGCCCGGATGGCACCCGTGTCATCCGCGACGAAATCCGCGGCCCGGTGAGCGAAGGCGAAACGCTGGGAGAGACGCTGGCACAGCGCCTGCTGGCGGCTGGCGCCGACGAGATCCTGGCCGAGGTTTACCGCGCATGATCCCGCTGGTGGTGCGTCCGGCCGCTCAGGCCACCGAGCTGGCGCAGTTGCTGCGCCGGCACGGTCATGCACCACTCTGCTGCCCACTGCTGGAAACGGTCGCGGGCAGCGACCTCCCCCGCCTGGCCGACATGCTGCAAGATGCCGACATCGTTATCGCCGTCAGCATCCATGCCGTTCATTTTGCACACGATTTTCTGTTGCAAACTGGTCTGACCTGGCCACATATTGAGTACTTCGCAGTGGGTCAGGCGAGTGCCGATGCCTTTGCCGAAGTGGGCGTGCGGGCGATCTGCCCGGACGACCCGCGCAGCGAGGGACTGCTGGCCCTGCCCGAACTGCAGCAGGTGAGCGGCAAGCGGGTGGTGATCCTGCGCGGTAATGGCGGGCGGGATCTCATCGCCAGCACGCTGGCCTCACGCGGTGCTCTGGTGCACTATTGTGCCGCCTATGAGCGCCACTACCCCGAGTTTGACGGGGAAGCATTGACCAGCCACTGGCAGGCAGCCGGGCTCGATAGCCTGCTTGTCACCAGTGGTGAATTGTTGCAACGGCTGCTGGAGCTGGTTCCCGCCAGCCAGCAGCCCTGGCTTTTTGACCGCCTGCTGGTGGTCCCCAGTCCGCGCGTGGCCCAGATGGCCAGCGCTGCGGGCTTTATCCATATCACGATTGCCCAAGGTGCATCCAACCAGGCCCTGATGGCCGCACTGGAACTGAGGAAGATGGAATGACAGCACAACAAGAATCCCAGGTCACACCCCAGCCGACCGCGGTGGTCAATGGCAGCAAGAGCCGCTCCGGTGCCGTTCTGGGAGGGGTCGCCATCCTGCTGGCCCTTGGCCTTACCGGTGGTCTCTATCTGCATGGTCACAAGAATGCGGTGGCCCAGCAGGCCGAACTGGCCCAGCTCAAGCAGCAGCTGGCCAGCGCCATGAGCAAGATTGACCAGAGCAACAGCAAGGATGCCGAACAACTGGCTGCGCTGGGCCAGACCCAGCAACGGCTGCAGGGCGAGATGCAGGGGCTGCAGAACCGGGTTCTGGATCTCAACGACAAGCGCCCCAACGACTGGATGCTGGCCGAATCCGAATATCTGGTACGGATGGCGGGCCGCAAGCTGTGGCTGGAACATGACCTTGTCTCTGCCATCACCCTGCTCGGCAACGCTGACGAGCGCATTGCCGCCCTCAACGACCCCAGCCTGATGCCGATCCGCAAGGCGCTGGCCGAAGATATCACCAAGCTCAAAGGGATGCCGCGCATCGACCGCGAAGGGCTGACCCTCAAGCTGGCCGCCCTCGAAGACCAGATCGAGCTGCTCCCGCTCTCAGCCGTCAACATGCCGGAAGCCAAACAAGAGCAGGATCAGGCGGTCAGCACCAATCCTGACGAGTGGGAGAGCAACCTGAAGAAGAACTGGGTCAAGTTCACCGAAAACTTCATCACCATCCGTCGCCGCGATGGCGCCGTGGAGGCGCTGCTCTCGCCACAGCAGGAATTCTTCCTGCGCGAAAACCTCAAGACCAAGCTGCTGCAGGCACAACTCGCCGTCTATCGCGAACAGCAGTCCCTCTATGAGGACAGCATCGACAAGGCGCAGCGCTGGCTGACCCAGTACTTCGATACCGACAACAGCGCCACCCACTACATGCAGGGTGAGCTCGACAAGCTCAAGGGCGAGCAGATCCAGATCAGCTATCCGGAGCAGTTCAAGACCCAGGCGATGCTGGAGCAGGTGCTGACCGAACGCCTGCAACGCATTCTGGCCAGCAGCTAAGGGGGCACCATGATCCGCATTATCATTCTGGTTGCCGTCATGGTCGCAGGGCTGATCTTCGGCCCGCAGGCATCAGGCAACAAGGGCTATGTCCTGATTGCCCTCGGCAACTACACCATCGAATCTTCCGTCACCAGCGCGGTGATCCTGGCCGTGCTGTTCTACGGCGCCCTGCTCATCGTCGAGTGGCTGCTGGGCCGGGTGTTCGGTCTGCGCCGCAAGACCCTCGGCTGGTACGGCTCGCGTCGCCGCCGCAAGGCCAATCAGCAGACCGTGGCCGCAACTTTGGCTATGGCCGAAGGGCACTACAGCCAGGCTGAAAAGCTGATGCTCAAGGGCGCCAGCAACAGCGACACCCCGCTGCTCAACTATCTGAGCGCCGCCAAGGCGGCCCAGGCGCGCGGTGACGATGTCCGCCGGGATCAATACCTGCAAAAGGCGCAGGAGGAGAACCCCAAGGCCGAGCTGGCACTCACCCTGACCCAGACCCAGCTACAGATCGAGCAGGGCCAGTACGATACGGCGCTGGCAATGCTGGAGTCGGTCTACGCCCTCAACCCGCGCCATCCCATGGTGCTGGATCAGCTGCGTCAGGTGCATCTGGCCCGCCACGACTGGGCGGCCCTGTGCGACCTTATCCCCACCCTGCACAAGGTGGGCAAGCTGACCCCGAAACAGGAAGAGGAGCTGCTGCAACAGGCGTGGAATGGCCGTCTGCAGCAGGCGGCCAGCAATCTGGAGACCCTCAAGGCGGTGTGGCAGGAGCTGCCGCGCAAACTGCGGCTTGAGCCGGAGCTGCTGGCCAGCTACGGCGATTTGCTGCGCGGGCTGGGTGCCGACAGCGAAGCGGCCAGCCTCTGGCAGGAGACACTGCGCAAGCAAGCCATGCCGCAGCTGTTGAGCCGTCTGCCCAAGCTGAAACTCGACAACTACCAGCCGCTGCTGGCGCTGCTGCAAAAACAGCAGGGGCAGCCGGAGGTCGACAACGCGCTGGCCCAGCTCTATCTGCTGGCCGGCCAGCTCGACGAGGCCCAGAAGCTGCTGGAGCAGCAGGTGGAGAAGGCCCCCAGTGCCGCCGTCTACCACGCGCTCGGTCAAGTGATGGACAAGCGCCGCCTTACCAACAAGGCCAACGAGTACTACCGTCAGGCACTGGAACTGGCAGGGATTTGATCCTCAGACTACAAACAGCAAAAAGATAAGAGGCCG